>NZ_JBNHER010000144.1:0-17000 GCF_050015975.1 Dapis purpurea BLCC-M126
TTTAACTGTGTTATCCGAACTACCCGAAGCAATCAATTCCCCATCCGGGCTAAATACTACACCCATGACATAACCATTGTGCCCAGATAAAGTCTCAACTAAAGTGCCATCTGTTTTCCACAGTTTGACTGTGTTATCCCAACTCCCCGAAGCAATCAATTTCCCATCGGGGCTAAATGCTACAGCATTGACAGAATATTTGTGCCCCTGTAAACTATTAACTTCTTTCCTTCCCTCCCAGTAAACGATTTGTCGCAGTAGGTTTGTACCTTCTTTCTGAATAGCCTCATCCTTTGTTACTTGTAATTTTTGAGCTAATTTTAGCACTTCCATCTGCACTTCTAAGGTAGAGTCTAAACGGCGTTTTAATTTAGCTATTTCAGCTCTGAGATTAGCATTTGTTTCTCCAACAACAGCCCGACGCCACTGCCACACCGCCCCCACCGCCAATAATGACACCATCAGCAAACCACCAGTCAACCCACCAATAAGTTTTTGCCGCTCCCTGTCTCGTCTTTTCCTACTTTTCTCAACATACCCCCTCTCTTTCTCAGTAATTTTTTGCTCCCCTTTTTCCAACCAACTTTCTGCCTCCTTTAACAAACCTCCTTGCAACAAAAAGTCATCCTTCTTTTCCTGTTCCCACTGACTCAAATTATCCCTTAATTTCTCTTGCCAACGTCGAAATTCCCAATCTTGCTCTATCCAATTTTTTAACCGACTCCAAGCAGTAATTAAAACCTCATGTATCAACTCCACAGAAGCTACATCTTTTTCCTTATTTGTCACCACCAAACGCTCGTCGGCAAACTTAATTACTAACTGCCATTTTTCCTTGCCAATATCTGCAAAAGTCGCAATTTTCCGAGTAGCAATGCGACGAACTTCCCCGGATTTTTCCTGACTTATAGGTTGTACTAATTGAGTAAAAATATATCGCGCCTGCTCTTTTTCCTCCTGACTTAACTGACAATAAATCTTTTCGGCATAATCCCCTAAAACTTGAGTCAAACCCCCAATTTCTTCATAACTCGCTAGAGAAATTACCCCATATTTTTGCTTTTTCCATAACTCCTCCAAAGCAAATTGCAGCATAGGTAAATGACCGGAATTTTGCCGATAATCTTGAATCATTCTGTTAATTAACTCATCGGCAAATTCCACCTCAAACTTTTCAGCAGGGAGAGCGATCGCCTCTCTTAATTCCTCATCATTCATAGGAGTAATTAACTTATCCCGTTCATCAAAAATCTTACCCAAATCTTCATCCAAAGCTTGAGACAAAAAATCTGCCCGTAAAGTCAAAACAACTTTCCAACTCTCTTGCCGAACCGCCTCAACCAAACCTGCTAAAAATGACCGACGTTTCTCCTCAGAACATAAAGTATAAAGTTCCTCAAATTGGTCAATTACCAACAAAATTTGACAACCATTCTTTTCTTGCACAATGGCAGTTAAACATTTAGCCAACTCCCCATAATTAGCCTCCAAATTTACCACCAATTCCAAAAAATCCAAATCATTTGCAATTAAATTAGGTGAAATTTTCCCCAATTCCTCAGCCAAATTTTCCCAAGGATTCTGATGAGGAAAACCAGGACGAATTTTCACCACAAAACGAGGTAAAAATTCCGTAGCTTGAGCCAACCATTGAGGAATTAAACCAGCAGCAACCAAAGAAGATTTCCCACTACCCGAAGCACCAATCACAGCCACTAAATTTTGCCTTGCCACCTTTTCCAATAAAGAATTAGTCAACACTTTCCTGCCAAAAAATATCTCCGTATCATTTTCAGTAAAAGCACTCAATCCTTTATAGGGAGATATCTGAATATTTCCTCCCAACTCGAACCAACGGGGAGGAATTTCCGCAGGATTTTGACATAAAACAGGCAACCAACTCACACAAGGAAAATCCTTTTCTAATATTTGTAACCTTTGCCGACTCTCCCGCAAAGAACTATATAAAGATAAACCTTGAGTATAATTTTCCAGAAAAAATTCGAGAAACTGCGGAGCAATAGCCACAGGTAAATTTTCCCGCATCACAATAATTTTCGGTAAATGTAAATCCTCACCTTCTGCTAATTGGTAAGCCAAACCCAAACCATCACAAGAATTAAAAATTGCTAATTTTAAACCATACTTAACAGCTTGTTGAAGATGATTTTTTATTTCAGAAATAGTCAAAACATCTTGACCATTAATTTGAATCGTACCAATACTGCCATTATCTTTAGTTTTGCCATGACCAGCAAAAAATAAAATATCCCAATATTTTCCCCACAAAGGTTCATCTAATTGTGTGCGTTCAGGTTCTATTAACCAACAAATTTCTGCATCAGGAATTAATTCTCGAATTACCTGTTCATCAGCATCAGTTCCGGCATTATCTCCCAAAATAACTAAAATTTTTACCTTATCTTTTTTGTCAGATTTTATTGTTGTATTAACTCGCTGAAAATTAGGAGAAGCGATGGAAATTTCAGCCTTCAGAAAATCCTTTAATAAATCCCATTCATGCCAAGGCAAACGTCGTAAACCATAATTTTCTGTTGCCAATAAAATCCTCGTACTTTCCGACTTATCCAAATTATTCCGAAGTAAAATTTCTATCGGTTGAAAATCGGGGGAACTCAACCAAATATTGAAAGTTTGAGCTAATAAATTAGCAGCATTTTTACAAGCTTCAAAAGCTTTATCTCGATCCGAATAATTTGTAAAACTACCTTTACGTTTTAAACGGTTAGAATAAAATAAATCTAAATTTGTATATAAACTTTGCCAATGACGATACTGCTCTAAGATTTCAGAATGTGGAAGTAAATGTGCTGACTTACTAGCGATCGCTAAACTAGGTTCATTTTTTATCGAATCTACATCTTGCCAAATTTCACCCCGCACCGAAAAACCCTGGTGAAATCCACCATCAATATTAAGAGTAACTAACTTTCCCATAACTGCTCCTAAATTTATCAGTTTTATAGGCAATTAAATTGATTTTAAAATTATCATGACTTGCACAAAAAATGAAATTATATACCATCTGTAGGGGCGAATCTCGTGTAGGGGCGAATCGCGATTCGCCTAGATATGCTGGTTCTGCGTAAGTCCTGATTATATAATTGTAGGTTAGGTAGAGCGACAGCGAAACCCAACAAATTAGTATTAGCGCATCTAAACAAAAACCTAACCCCCCAACCCCCTTTCCTAGTAGGGAAGGAGGAGAAATACTCCCCTCGCCTTGCAGGAGAGGGGTTGGGGGAGAGGTATTCATTATTTAACAACAAAGAAACCGGGTTTATTCTCCTGATGATTAAAATCACGAAATTTGCTCTATAAACCCGGTTTCTGGGTAAATCCTAGTAGTTGAGTTTCGTACCTTAACCCAACCTACTCAATGCCAGAATTTCTAACTTACCGAAAACTCAGAAAACTGTCGTACAAAAGGCGAACGAAAAGCCAAAACAATGTCAGATTTTGGCACACCTAAATCTAATAATTGTTGAGCAATTCCTTGCTCGGTAAAATCTTGCTGAATCCAAATTTTGCCATCTTTAATATCAACATGAATAGAACAACCATAATCCCGTTTTTCATTTTGCCAACGTAAAGAAATTAAGAGGTAATGATTTCTTTGTGAATCCAAAATTAGTTGTGTTTCATATTGTGAATCTTGACTATGATATTGATAGTGTTCTTTAACTATTTGGGTGACAATTTCTGGATAATTTAATTCTTCCATAAAACAATTACCTCTTCTAAAGGATCGAAAATTAGTAATTTAACTTGATAGGTACTTACAGAAAGTTGAATAAAAGGATCGCTAAAAAAATCTCTGTAAGTATCTTCAGTAATTGCCAGATATAAAATTCGTTCAGGCTGATTTAGCTTTAAAGCTAACATATAGTTCAGAAATTGACCAAGAGCAGTATGAAATTCTGCCAAGGGTGACATTGACAAAAAACTTTTAATTTCTACTGCTATTATTTGACCATCTTTTTCTGCACCAATAGCTCGTTCGCCACCTATATCTATGTACAGAGATATTCTAGTGCTAGGTTTAATAAATAGAGGATCGTCGGTGATTTTCCAACCATCTTTGATTAAAGCTGATTTAACAGCATGATGAAAAACGTCTTTAGCTGGCATAGCTTTAAAATAAATCTAACTTGATTAAATCACAAAATCCTCACTAATTACAGCTTCACCTAATACCAATTGTACCGTAAATTCTTCCCCTAATTCTCCAGTAAATTGACATTGAATAATCCTGTCTTCGCTTCTAGCTGTAACTTCTTGAAAAACTTCATTTTCACTTAAAACAATTAACTTCAAATTAGGAGGAAGATAAACATCATCCCCAGTCGGATAAACTCGTAAAGTTATTTCTACTTCAGGAGAATCATCATTTTCCCTGACTAAATTTACCAGTAAAACTACAGTATAACTCAACAAGTCGGCTCGTAAGTCAATTAACTTTGCACTTTTAATTTCTGTACTTCTAACTAATGCTAATTGTGAGGGCGTTAATAATTCATTTGCTGCCTGCCATCCAGTAGTTAAAATATTATCAAACCATTGGGTTAAATTAACCTGACTTGGTATGATTTCTACATCTATAATAGGAACACCTAATCTATCTGAAAGTAAACCTTGTTGATACAAAGATTCTATTTGCTCACAAGCTGATTGAGAACCTTTTAAATGCAAAATTATACTACCCATTTTAATTTCTACTACCCTAAGATAAGGGCATCCTGTTATCGCCCTAACTTTGTTCTCAATTTCTAACAATTGTTTTGCTGAAACATCATCAGGTATTCTAATTAATAAACTTCTTTCTTTTTCAAAATTAGGAGGTTGAGGCTGTTTTCTATATTGAGAATTAAACAAATGAAAAATGATATCTTGAGGATTACCAATTTCTTGTTTAAGTAATTTTTGTAAGCAAAAATGAATCCCTTTTTTCCTTTTATCATTACTTAGTTTAGTTCTGAGAGAATCAACTGATGAAATATCTTCCAGTTCAGCAACCATATCCGGAAGTTGTTTTCCTACTAATACCATTAATAAATACTGCTTGTGAAATTTGCTTAAGCCTTCTCCCATTGGTAAGTATTGGTTTCTAATTTTTTCTAGGTCAACAATTAAATTATTAACATTCCAAGCAGCTTGAGTTTCAGCATAAAAGTTATAATTAACTAAATCTTGAAGACACTTAGGATTACTTGCAGCTTGATTCATCAAATTTACCTCGCAACGTTTTTTTATAATAGTCACAATTTTACCATTGTTGTTAATAATGACCATTATTTAGGAATAATTTATATTATCAATTCGCCTTGTAGAGTATTAATTGTGAGGCAAAAAAAGTTTTCTTGAGCTTCACTAGCAAAATCTAATTTAGCTATTGAAAAAATCATCCAGGCGATCGCTAACTACCGATCACCCATACCAATAAAAAACAGGAGAAATTTAGATATGTCTGCATCTGAAATTGTTATGCACCAGATGTTTGCTGAAGCTATTGAGCACTATCATCCCTTTGCTGAATATCTTGGCTATCAAGAGGCCGCAGATGGATTTATTCTCTATTATGAAGGCACGAATGGGCAACAATATATGGCAATAGATACTGCAGGAAATGTGGTTAGAGACACCACTATGGGCACAACGAGAACAGTTGGTGCTTTCGCGGTGGGAGTCGCCATTCTCGATGCTCTGTTCGGAAGTTCATCTTCCTAGTTTTCTTCATCAAGATATTGGTTAAATGGCAAAGTTGTAAATACTTTGGCTACATTTTCGCATAACACCTCGGTTTTTCTTGTCAAAGTTGTGGGTATCAATGGACAGAACATATTAAGGATGTTTTTCCTGGTTAGCTAGGGAAACAAACCTGGTTTCTCAAATATTTATTCTATTTAAGGAGTTATTCATTATGAACAAATATTTTTCATTTATTTCTGCTACCCTTGTAGCTATTTATTCTAGTTTGACTATTACTTTACCTGCAATAGCTAAGTCAACTACAAGCGATCGCCCACAGACTATCCAAGTTGCTCCAGAAAATTTACCGGAAAACACTATTGCTCAGACAGGGCGGTATGCTTTTAGTATTATTTGGTTGTCTTCTTCTACAAGAAGGATTACGCTGAAGAGCGTTTCTACAGGTAACAGGTTTGATGTTTATTATGCCAGCCCAATTAGTCCAAAAGTTGGGGACATGATTACAGTAATTATGGATAATGGTAGATGGAATACTCTCATCAATGAACGCACAGGTAAATCTTCAGCAGTTACGAGCGTTCAAAGGAAATACTAAACTAAAACGAAGATAAACAGGTTAGATAGGGACTTACGCACCAAAATAACAAATCGGGTTTAGAGCGCTTTTCATTGTCAGTAGTAGGGATGTTCGCATTTTTGTTATGCAACGTCCCTACATTAATTAGGGTTAATAATATATTTGATATCTAAACTAAATCACAAAATCCTCAGTAATTACGGCTTCCCCTAAAAATAATTGTATTGAGTTGGGCTTAAAATTCCTCAACTATGTACTCATTATTCAATTGGCCATACAAATATATTGGACTCGAAATCAAGTTTGTTCAAATTAATCTAAAATTTGAGTATTTGATTATTAACAGTTCACTATGCTCAAACAAACCAAACCAATAATTAGCCTAATTCTCAGTTTATTCTCCCTAACTCCTATGATCGCCCCCACCTTAGCAGCGTCACCCCGTACCCCAGACAAAGAAGAAACCTGCGAAATTTTAGTCATCGGTGGCGGTTTATCAGGAGCGGCAACCGCCTACGAATCACTATTACTAGGGCGTACCGTTTGTATAACAGAAATCACCGACTGGGTAGGCGGTCAAATTTCTTCCCAAGGCACCTCCGCTCTCGACGAACGCGGCACCCAACGTAGCCTCCTATTTTATCCCCGTGGTTATCTAGAATTACGGGAACGCATTGAAGAAAAATACGGTAGATTAAATCCCGGCACCTGTTGGGTAAGCGTCTCCTGTTTTATGCCTTATGATGGTCACGGTATCCTATTTGAGATGTTAGAGGATGCTGCCAAAAAAGGTGGAGGCACATTAAAATGGTTTCCCAATACTGTTGTTAAAGATTTAGACATTTCTAATAATCAAATTAATAGAGCGATCGCCATCCAACATCAACCAGCAGCTAACACCCCACCTATAAACACCGAACCTCTATCTCAAATTATCGAAGATGCTTACCGCTACCAAAACTCAGCAAGATTTGACAAAACCATAATTCAGTTTGTACCCCAAGCATCCCCAGAAAAAACAGGTGGTGCCGACTGGTATGTTGTAGAAGCAACGGAAACCGGAGAAATTATTGCTCTAGCAGATGTTCCCTATCGTCTCGGTATCGATCCCCAAACCTACGTTGACCCCTCATCCCCCGTTGACAGAAGAGACTCCTACTGCACTCAAGGTTTTACCTACACCTTCGCGATGCAGGCAACTGAAACACCTCAAATTCATGTGGAACCGCCATTTTATTCTCAGTACGCTCCCTACTATAGTTATGAATTATCGAGACTAGCTAGTTTCCCCCTAGTTTTCACCTATCGGCAAATTTGGTCAGTGAAACCAGATGCACCCCAACCACGCGACTACAAAAAACGAACGATTTTTCCTGGTGACATTTCCATGCAAAATTGGACTTGGGGTAATGACTACCGCCCTGGAAACCGTGATGATAACTTGATTTACAGTCGAGGACAACTACAAGCTACAGGTCAACTACAACCGGGGGGTTGGATGGGTGGTTTGCGTGCCGAAACCCTCCGTCGAGGTGAAGAAAATGCCCTCGGTTATTTTCATTGGTTAGTTGAAGGAACTACTGACTCCCAGTTAGGAGAAGGAGTGAAGAAAAAATATCCAAATCATCTTTTATTGACTGGGTTTGATGCACCGATGGGAACAGCTCATGGGTTGTCGAAATATCCTTATATGCGAGAGGGCCGACGAATTATTGGTCGTGTCGGCAAAACTCATCCAGAAGGTTTTGCTGTGGGAGAAATTGATATTGCTAAAAAGAATTTTCGGGATAATTTTTATCTGCAAAATTTACCCCCAGATATGTTGCATTATTTGTGGGGAAGTGTGGCTGCTTTTGTACCCCCAGATGCACAAATTAATTCAATGAAAGAAATGCCTCAAAGAGCAAGAGCAACGATTTTTCCTGATAGTGTAGGAATTGGTCATTATGCCATAGATTTTCATCCTTGTATGACAAAAAGTCCAGCAGAAGCACCAGGTAATACTGAAAGAGCAGGTATTAGGCGAGGTCAGGGTTCTGCCTATCCTTTTCAAATTCCTTTACGAGCAATGATTCCCCAAAAAATTGATAATTTGTTAGTAGCTGGAAAGAGTATTGCCACAAGTTATATTGCTGCTGCTGCCTATCGAGTTCATTCTTTTGAATGGTCTGCTGGAGCTGCTGCTGGTACAACAATTGATTTTGCTTTAGAAAGGGGTATTTTTCCTTATGAATTAATTGATGATATGCCTTCTAAAGAATGGGAATTGGAAATATTACAGGGTCGTTTGCAGGAAAATGGCAATCCCACAGCTTTTCCTGAAACTTCGATTTTTAATAATACTTGGGATGAATGGAAATAGAATTTAAAGATGAGGTATTTGTGTTGAGTGGAAAATATAGTAGAAGTCAAAATTAAAGGTTAAGTTTTTGCTGTGACTATATTTGAGAATTTGAGAATTTCCTAACAGTAATGGTGAGTGCTATAAAAGAAATAATTCTACACTCATCACAAAATTCTCATATTCTATTCACTTAAAATTTATACCGTTAAAGGTCAGGCAGATATATCTCTGAAAAAAATAATCTTTAGAGATGTCTAATATTTTCAAATTTATTGATTTAATATATAGAATTTTCTTGGGTTGTGTCTTAACTTGGTCACTTAAAGTTTTGTAACTTGAAGTAAGGAAACTAATTTAGGGTGAGACGTACTAGAAACAAAAGCATCATAGTTATATCTATACTTTGGTTTTTTAATCGCGACAGAAAATGTATGGTTACAAGTTCTATTAATTGAAACTTGTCTAAATTTAGAAATTTTACATTTGGTTTGTAACATTTTTCTACCTAATAAAAAATAACTCTAGTTTTTTGTCAGTATACTTATCATAATTACTTATCAACTGTCAGCTTTTTTGTTTCCCAGATATTACTCCAGTAAAAATAAATCTAACATCTGTTAGTTAAATTCTGAATAAAGTTTGGTTAAGCTTCATTCATTAATTGATAATGAATAATGGATAATTACCTCTTTAACAATTGATAATGAACAATGGATAATAGATAATGATATATAGCATTTCCCAGTAAGCGTGAGGTAGGCTGCTGCAGATCCCCACTAACCCCCCTTGAAAAACTATCCCTTATAAGGAACTCCTAAAACCCTTTTTTGATAGGGGGATGGGAAGATGGGGGGTGGGGTGAGAGTGAGCGCATTTATTACGGCTTGCAGGAAAAAAAACGTGTTTTTAAATACATTTATTCTTCCTAAATATCCATTGAATAGCAAATTCATAACTTCTCTGTTTTGTAAAATTTTATGTTAAGAAAGATGTTTATAAAGTATAGCTTGAAAAAGGGGGACTTCTGGTTCTCCCCCTTTTTAAGGGGGATTTAGGGGGATCGTTGATGTACCTAACTAGAGTAAAAACCGCTATATAGCTATTATTGTTTTTACAATATAAACAAAAAAAATTCCTTTTAACCAATCCTCTTCTTTATAAAAAAAGGTAATTATTAATTATTAATTATTGAATGAGGCATTTTGGTTGCCAAAGTAATAGTAAATTCTGTTCCTTGCTCAGGATGAGAAATTACTTCAATTTTTCCACCATGTTGTTTAACAATGTGATAGCAATTTGTTAATCCTAAACCTGTACCTTTACCAACAGGTTTGGTTGTAAAAAAAGGGTCAAATAATTTGTCTATAAGATCTGCTGGTATTACCGGACCATTATTCCAAAAACTTACTTTAACTCGATCAATATCTATTTTTTCAGTCTGAATTTTTAGAGTAGGAACAAAATCTATTTGACTTGTTTGCAATTGAAATTTTGGTTCATTAATAGCATCAATAGCATTAACAAGTATATCCATAAAGACTTGATTAATATTGGCTGGATAACACTCAACTAAAGATAATTCTCCATAATTTTTAATTAATTTGAATGAGTCAAGTTTATGATTTAAAATTACCAGAGTCTTTTCAATACCTTCATTGAGATTAATAGATTTGACATCCGACTCATCCAGGTGGGAAAAATTTCTTAAAGACTGAACAATTTGTCGAATCCTTTCTGCACCATTTTTCATTGAAGATAAAATTTTTAAAAAATCTTCACTTAAAAAATCTAAGTCAATTTCTTCTAGATAATCTTCAATTTCTGGGTTTGGTTTAGGATAATGCTCGTGATATAAATTTACTAACTCTAACAAACTTTCAGCATATTCTTTCACATACTCAGTATTGCCATAAATAAAGTTAACTGGATTATTAATTTCATGAGCAACTCCAGCAACCATTTTCCCTAAACTAGACATTTTTTCTGTTTGAATAAGTTGGGATTGAGTTTGTTGAAGTTGCTGTAGTGTTTTAGTAAGTTCAATAGTCCGTTCTTCCACGCGGTTTTCTAAAGTTTTTTGAGATATTTCTAGCTGATGAGTGTATTCTCCTACCCACAAAATAAGTTTATTTAAAGAAACAGCTAACAATCCAACTTCATCTTTTGTATTCACAGTAGCTTGTAGGTGGAAATTAGATTCTTTAGTGACTCTTTGAGCAACTTCAGTCACTTGTTTTAAAGGATAAGCAATTACATGACTGATATAAATTGCTAAAAATGTTGCAGTACCTAGAGAAATAAAAATACTAACAATAATAATTCTTTTTTGTAATTGAATGACTCTATTGAAAGAAAAATTAGCTTCCAAATATTGCTCATCTGCTAATTTCATAATAGAGCTTAATTTTCCCGATAAACGCTCGAATTTTAGATCTATTTGAGTAGCTCCTTTATCAGTTAATGAAACAATAATTACCTTTTGCGCTTGAGGTACTTCCTCTGGTTTTAAATTAGGTGGGTCAATTTTTTTCCATAGGTATTTAATCCTATCTACATAATCGTTTGTGACTGTTGTATAGGATTTTAATAATTCTTGATATTGCCTAATTTCTATAGCTAAATCATTAGGATAACTATCTATAAAAATATCCAGCTCTTCTAAATTTTTCCTGACTCTACTAACATATCCTAAAAATTTTGCCTTCTCAAAATCAAACCAAATATTTTTAGTCAATGCTGGAACTAAATTTTGAGGATGGGAAGTCATTCCCAATACAGATTTTTCCAAATCATTCAGAGTTTTACTTTGTTTGTCTGCAATATTTAGTTTTTTTAGTGCCTGCTTTTCATAATATTCTGAAATTATTAAGCCTATAGCAATACCAATTACTGCAATACCAATTGCTATGGCATAGCTATAACCAAATTTTTTAGCAATACTGAGCCGGTTTAATCGATTAGTTATCCTATTGATCAAAAATTTATTTAGCAGTTTCCAAATTCTATTTTGATTTGGCTGTCGCATCTTATTGATTAGAGAAGAATTAACTTCTATATCTTGGAAATAATCATTTTTTTCAGATTGCATAAGATTTTTTGTTTTTATTAGCTAATGATGGGTTAAAACTAAATCAAGAAGACAAGGAAGGTAAGTATGCAAGGGAGAAAAATTAATGGATTGCGCATCAAATTAATCCTGACAAACCACTACATTTTTTTTGAATTTAATTAGATATACTTACCTATTTTTTCACCAAAACCGAAAATTTAGCACCCTGAAATGTCGGATATTTTTATACCTGTTTAAATCTCAAAAAACAGGTATTTTTAACTCAAAATACTCAACTTATTTTACTTATTTTATTTTCTCTATTCCCTGTCCCAAATATTATTGTGAGATTAAATCACCTTCTCCAATTGCTTTATAAACATCACGAATCAGATCGTAATCACTATCATTAGCAGATACCAATTTAGAACCTTTATATTTTTTTGTAGATTCTCCCTTTGCTAAGGCATTTATTAATTTATCTTGATTATTAACAAGAAGATTCTTATATTCTTTAACCAATACAGAATCTAAGTTATTACTAACAATAATTACATCACTAGGTAACAAATCAGTTTTAGCTATGATCGGAAAATCATTTTCTGATGCATCCTCAGTGTCCAGAAGATATTGATAATCTACAGCAGATCCTCCCCAAGCATCAACCTTTCCTTGTTTAAAATTTTCTAAACTGCCATTATCTCCCAACATGAGAATTTTCAGATCGGACTGAGGATCTAATCCTGCTTCCATCAACAGTTTTGTCGGTCCGAGATGACCACTTGTTGAACCAATATCTGACAATGCTAAAGTTTTACCTTGTAATTGAACAGCAGATTTAATTGGACTACCAGCAGGAACCGCAATCACAGCACGATAATTAGGGCGAGTTACTCCCACCAGAGGTATTGCATTTGTCCGAGCATTAATCACAACATATTCCGAAGGTCCAGCTAATAACAAATCAACTTGATTTAACTGTAAAGCTGCGGCGGCCATGCCAAAACTTTTAACTGGAAAAAACTCAATTTTGGTTGCTAATACTTCTTCTAGAGCAGTACGAAATTCCTCATAATCACGTTTTAATTTTCCTTCTTCAACAACATCTGTCACTGCAAATCTGAGTATTTCTGGTTTATTCTCTATTTCCGAGTTATTAGTCGTTGCAGAACAACTGGTAATAAATAGTAAAACAGATCCAAGAAAATTACGCCGTTTCATACTTTTTTCCTTTCTGAATTTAGCTGAATTACGGAGTTACATAATAAATAATTATTGATGCTCCCTGTTACAATCTTACCTAAAAATCAAGGTATAAAGCATCCCCATTTATGGAGAAAAAGGTGTCGATTGCGGAGCATGACCTAGGCGCTATATCAAATCGACCAAGAGAAAAAAAAATCTTTTTAGCCCAATTATTCTATTATAGAAGAGGTAATTATTAATTGTTGAACTATTCCCTAAAATATATAACTTTTTACTTGAATTAAATGTAATAATTGTTGTGTTTAACTTGCTGTGGAAATAAGAATTACCAAAATTACAATTTACTTGTGAACAACCAGAGATTAAGGTCCAATCAAATCACCTTCTCCAATTGCCTTATAAACATCACGAATCAAGTCGTAATCAGTATCATTAGCAACTATAAGTTCAGAAGTCTTATATTTCTTTGTAGATTTTCCCTCTGCTAAAGCTGTGACTAATTGTTTTTGATTGTTAATAATCATATTTTTATACTCTTCAACTACTTGAGAATCTAGTTTATTACTAACAATAATTATATCACTAGGTAACAAAGTACTTTTAGCTATGATCGGAAAATCATTTTCTGATGCCTTCTCTGTTTTGAGGAGAAAATCATAGTCTGAAGTAGAGCCTCCCCAGGCATCAACCTTTCCTTGTTTAAAACTTTCTAGACTGCCATCATCTCCCAACATGAGAATTTTCAAATCAGACTTAGGATCTAATCCTGCATTCATTAGTAATTTAGTTACCCCTAAATGACCACCTGTAGAACCGATATATGACATCGCTATAGTTTTACCTTTTAGTTGCGCAACAGATTTAATCGGACTATCAGAATTAACTACAATCACAGAATGATAATTAGGGCGAGTCACTCCCACCAGAGGTATTGCATTTGTCCGAGCATTAATCACAACATATTCTGATGGCCCAGCTAATACTAAATCTACTTGATTTAACTGTAAAGCTACTGTAGCTGCGATATAACTCTCAACTGGAACAAACTCAATTTTTGTTGCTAATACTTCTTCTAGAAGAACACGAAATGGTTCATAATCACTCAACTTTTCTTCACCAACAACATCTGTTACTGCAAACCTTAGTATTTCTGGTTTATTTACTATTTTTGAGCTAGTCATATTATCATTTTTCATTGCAGAACAACTGGTAATTAATAGTAAAATGTACCCAAGAAAATTACGCCGTCTCATATATTTTGTGTCAGTATAATTTAGCTGAATTACTAAGTTATATAATAACATTATTTAAATTTTTAACCTACCTTTAACCTAATGGCAAACTTTTTTTAAATGTTACTTAATTCTTTGAGGATATTATAGGCAAGAAAAATATCAAAATTTCCCAAAATACATGGAACCAATTCAACTACAAATTCTTCATGCTGCTGACCAAGAAGGCGGTATTCCAGCAATTGAAGATGCTGTTAATTTTTCTGCAGTAATTAACGCTCTCGAAAATGATTTTGATAATACTTTAAAATTATCTTCTGGAGATATTTATATTCCCGGACCATTCTTTAATGCTAGTGATGAACTTTATGATGAAGCAGGCATTGGTGATATTTTAATTAATAATGCTCTTGGGTTTCAAGCAGTTGCTTTTGGTAACCATGAATTTGACCAAGGAACAGGAACTATTGCTAATCTAATTACAGCCAACCCTGAAATTACAGGACCAGGAATTGGTGGTGATGGTTTTCTAGGTACTCAGTTCCCCTATCTCAGCACTAATCTTGACTTTGGTCCTGATGAAAATCTTGCTGATTTTGTTGTAGCAGACGGCGGAGTGCCCCAACCTAATACAATTTCAGGTAGCATTGTTATTGAAGTAGGTGGGGAAGAAATAGGTATTATCGGTGCAACCACCCCTGCCTTACCTTCCATTTCTTCTTCTGGTGATGTTGTTGTCTCACCCTCAGACAGTAATGATATTGAAGCTTTAGCGGAAATTATTCAAGAAACAGTAGATGAATTAACTGCCACAGGTATTAACAAAGTGATTCTGCTAACCCACATGCAGCAGATTAGCATCGATCAAGAATTAGCAGAACGTCTGACAGATGTTGATGTAATCATTGCTGGAGGTTCCAACACTCTCCTCGCTGCAGAAGACGACATTCTACGAGATGGAGACCAAGATCAAGGTCAATATCCCCTCGAACTAACATCCGCTAGTGATGAACCTGTATTAGTTATTAATAGCGACGGCAACTATAGATATGTTGGTCGCCTCATCGCTGACTTTGACGAAAATGGTATTATTACTAGTTTTGATGAAGATTTAAGTGGTGCTTATGCTACTGATGATGAGGGAGTTGACCGAGCTTTTGGGGAAGATGTCGAGCCAGAAGATGAAGCCGATCCTACAGTAGTAGCTGTGACAAATGCTATTAATGAAAATATTGCTGAGAGAGACGGTAATATTTTCGGTTCTACAGGTGTATTCCTCAACGGTACAAGAGGAAATGTCCGCACCGAAGAAACTAACTTAGGAAATCTCACGGCAGATGCAAATTTATTTGTTGCTCAACAATATGAATCTGATGTAGTAGTCTCCATTAAAAATGGTGGCGGTATCCGCGACAACATAGGTCAGTCATTTATTCCTCCTGGCGGTACTTCAGATGATTTAGTGCAGTTGCCTCCTACTGGAAATGAATTTGTAGGTAAAGAAGAAGGGCAAATTTCTCAGCTAGATATTGAGAATACCCTCCGCTTCAATAACGAACTAACTCTACTAACAGTTACAGCAGAAGAACTAAAACAAATTCTTGAGCATGGTGTAGCAGCAACCGCAGATGGTGCAACACCAGGTCAGTTTCCCCAAGTAGGTGGTCTGAATTTCAGTTTTGATGCCACTCGCCAAGCTATCGAATTTGGTGAAGATGCTGATGGAAATCTTACAGGTGTTGCAACTAATGGAGAGCGCGTCAGGAGTCTGGCAATTACAGATGAGAATGGAGCGATCGCTGATGTTGTAGTTCGCAATGGTGAAATAGTTGGAAACCCAGACCGAGAAATTCGCCTAGTGACTCTCAATTTCCTTGCAGGTGGAGGCGATAATTATCCTTTCCCACTGTTTGGCGAAAATCAAGTTGAATTAGTAGATGAAGCTTTACCAGCAGGTGCAACTAACAATGCTAACTTCACTGATAACGGTTCCGAACAAGATGCCCTAGCTGAGTTTCTGTCAGAAAATTTCCCCATTAATGGTAATTCTACTTTTGGCGGTACAGACGTTTCTCCAGAGCGAGACAGACGAATTCAGAATTTGTCTGTGCAAGATGATAGTGTCTTAGTTATTCGAGGCCGTCGTACTAACGATCGCCTCGCCGGAGAAGATACGGACGATACTCTTCGTGGTGGCCGCGGTAATGACTCCATGTTTGGTGGTGGTAGTGATGATATCTTAAATGGTGGCCTTGGTTCAGACCGCTTATTTGGTGGTGATGGTGACGATACTCTCAGGGGTGGTCAAGGACGCGATCGCCTCAATGGTGGTTCTGGAGACGATGTGATGACTGGTGGTGCAAGTAGAGATCGTTTTATCTTTAACACAAATCGCGCTTATAGTCAAGATGATTTAGGTCAAGATACCATTACTGATTTTAATCCGCAGCGGGATATTATTCTTCTAGACAGAGATACTTTCACTGCTATTGAGGATGGAGCTAATTTTGACGAAATATTTGCTACTGTCACCAGTGATGCTGCTGCTGCTATTAACGATGTTGTAATTGTTTACAATACCAGTAACGGTAATTTATTCTATAACCAGAATGGTAATGGTGCAGGGTTAGGTAGTGGCGGTTTATTCGTCACTCTGGAAAATGCACCCACACTTGATGCTGATAATTTTATTTTTAGAGGATAAAATTATTCTTCTTCCTAATATAGGACTGAGAGCAATACTACGAATAGGCTGGTAGTTGGACTTTAGTCCATCTTCTTGAATATCGGGCTGAAGCCCTACTACAAACAGGTTGGTAGTTGGACTTTAGTCCATCTTCTTGAATATCGGGCTGAAGCCCT
>NZ_JBNHER010000145.1:0-54928 GCF_050015975.1 Dapis purpurea BLCC-M126
CTCTACTGTAATGATTCTGGTTTTATTATAAGTGATCATCCGAACATGATATTACCTCTCCTTGAAAAGAAGAGGATTGACGAACAAGAAAATTTTGATTTATTATCCCCTTAAAAGGGGAGGCTTTAAACCACAATATTTCGGTAAGAATTATCCCTTGATTTTTCTGCCCAACTATACGGCTCAAATACTAACTTTTTGAGCATGAAAAGCTGAAACAGGCGCACTTTTTTGACCCAAAAAAGGCACTTGTCTTTATATGTCAATGCTTTTAGATTTAATCAGCCAGCCCTAATTATCTGAAAATGAAGTAACATCATGTTATACAGATAAATCTTTTTTTTTAATCCCTAAAAACTGCTAATATCATAAAATCTGGAGCGCGGTAAATCTTCAACCACACGCACTTCTACAATATGCTCTTCATCTATGGTAACGGAACGAGGAGAAGCAAGAAGAACAGTACCAGCTCCAACTGCTGCTCCTGCCAAGAAACCAAAACCCGAACCAGTTAGAAGTAATAATGCTAATCCCCCACCAGCACTACTGGCTGCCAAAACCTTTTCATTAAAATCAGGGTGTCCTCGGAACAATTCAGATTGAGCAGCAAAAGGGATAAAACGACCATTCAAATATATAGCTCTGGCAATAAATTGACTACCATGACTATTAGTATCAAAACCACCAATTACAGGTGTTTTAGCTGGCACTATAATTCTACCAGATTCATCAGCGATCGCTTCTTCAAGAAGTAAAACTTCTTGTATCTCAATATCCCGTGGTAGTCTAATTTCTCCTGTGGGGTAAATTAAACCTATTATCTCTCCTTCTTCAATTAAGATAGAAGTATCATCTTCAGATTGGTTTTTCCCCGAAGTCCCAGGTAAAGGTTCTCCAAAAGAAATGACATCTACTGATTCTGTAGTGCTATGGTTTGATTCTTCTACAACTTCAGCTTCTGGGGGAGGTGGAACAAAAGTATCTTCAGTCTCTTTCGTTTGGAGTTGTGGCACTTCGTCAATTTCAGAGGGTTCAGTAGGAGGTTGTTGATTACCCAAAGCATCTATTAATGGAGAACTTACACTATCTGGTTTGTCAGTAGGAATAACCAGGAATGGAATGGAAGGATCTGCCGAAGGTGGGGGGTTTGGTAGAGGAGATTCTGCTTTTGGATCGGTTTCTAGAAAACCTACTCTATCTTGCTTTGGTGGAGTAGAAACTTGATTATCTTCTACTGTGGTAGATTCAGAACTTTCTATTTCTGTAGATGTTGTTGCTGGTGCAACAGAATTTTCATCTAAAATGATTTGCTCTTCTGCTGTTTCTGAGATTTCCCCCTCATCCACAAGTAGACGCAACTGCCAACTATTTTCTTGCGGTTCTACCTGTTCTAATTTGATTTGTTTAGTAGATATAGCTACCTCTGGAGCAAAATCTATAATAACTTTTGCTTGTGTTGGTTCCTCTTGAGAAAGACTAACTCGACGCACCAACCCTGCTGGATATAACTCAGTCACATTTACACTAACCTCGGTATCTGGAATGTAGACAACTAGACGAGCAGGTTTGCGTTCAACAGAATAACTAGGAATTGTACCTCCTGGGAGAGTAAACTGAAGTTGATTATTATCTGGGTCAAAAAACCAGTTTGTTAAGAAAGCTGCTAAAACTGGTCGAGGCAAACTTAAATTAATCACCAGTGTTCCCACTAAGCCAATCAATTTGAATCGAGATTTTAATTTTGAGAGATTTTTTTGATATTGACTTGCCATAAGCTAACTCCTCACAATCCCACAACCATTTAATTATTAAGCTAGAATTTATAATCTATAAAGTTTGTCAAACTGGACTAAATATAGAACATTATCTAAAATAGATTAGACAAGCTTCAGATTAACATAAGAATGGTAAAGGAGGCAAAGTTATGGAAACATCGACAATTTATTTACCAGCCAGATTAGAATTAAAAATTAATCTCACCCAGTCACAATTTTGGCAACTTTGTCAAGAAAATGACGATTTAAGATTTGAAAGAACTGCCACAGGAGAATTAATTATTATGCCACCTACAGGGGGAAACACAAGCGAACGTAATGCAGATTTGATTTATCAACTAAAAGCTTGGAGTCGTCAGAAAAATTTGGGTAAAGTATTTGATTCTAATGGTTGTTTTCAATTACCAAATGGGTCTGACCGCTCTCCTGATGCTTCTTGGGTCAAACTTGAACGTTGGGATAGTTTAACCGTTGAAGAACAAGATAAGTTTGCACCTTTATGCCCTGATTTTGTGGTGGAATTAATGTCTCCTAGTGATTCTTTGCCAAAAACACGAGAAAAAATGTTGGAGTATATAGAAAATGGTGCATTGTTAGGATGGTTAATTAATCGAAAAAAACGAGAAGTAGAAATTTATCGCCCTCAGCAAGAAGTAGAAATATTGCTAAATCCTGAGACAGTTTCTGGAGAAAATATTTTGCCTGGATTTGTATTAGATTTAGAGACTATTTGGTAATATAATTCTTAGCTATCAGTAGTCAGTTTTTAGCTATTTGATAAATGCAGAAACCTGATTTATCAAGGAAATTTGGTAGTTTAAAAAATAATAGCAATCAACCGGGTTTATTGTTTGGGATGCGTAATTTATGTAGATTATGCAAAATTTGATATAGAATAAATAAAGGCAAATTAATACTAACAAAAAAATGGTACAAGCACCAGTAAAAATTCAAACTACGGAACTAGCAACATTAGCAATAGACCTAATTCGTCAGGCGGGATGTGAATATGGAGATATTCGGTTATGTACTTACCATTCTCAAAAATTGATGGCTCGCGATCGCTCTCTCAAGCAATTACAAGATAAAGTTAGCTCTGGGTTTGGAGTACGAGTTTTGCTCAACGGTGCTTGGGGTTTTGCTGCGAGTCATCGCCAAACACCAGAGGAAATAGTTAGAGTTGTTGCCTTAGCAGTAGATATTGCTAAAGGTAGTCGTCTATGTCAACAAACACCTGTGCAGTTGGTATCTGTAGAAAGCTACCGCGATACCTACATTACTCCTATCGAAATAGATCCATTTACTGTTCCTATTCAGGAAAAGGCGGAACTACTTTTAAGTCTGAATGAGAAATTATTAAGTTATGAAGAACAGGGGATTAAAAAAGCTTTTTCTTTTCTCAGCTTTACTAAAGAAGAAAAAGTATTTGCTTCCACAAATGATTCCCTAATTGAGCAAACAATTTACCGGAGCTATCCTGGGTTTACTTGCACAGCCATTGCTAATAATGATGCTCAAAGTCGTAGTTACGATAGACCTCCTTTAAATATAGGGTACGAGCATATTAACCCCACTGATTTATTGAGTCAAGTAGACAGAGTTGCTTCTGAAGCAATAGAAAAAGTTCATGCTCCCAAGGGACCTGCTGATATTCGTTCTACTTTAATTTTAAAGCCAACAAATCTATTTTTAACAATTCACGAATCAGTTGGACATCCCACCGAGTTAGACAGAGTTTATGGTTATGAAGCTAATTTTGCTGGTACTAGCTTTGCTACTACCGATAAATTAGGTAAACTCCAATATGCTGCCCCTTGGGTTAACTTCAAATGTGATCGCACTCAAGCTGGTGGTCGTGGTACGGTAGGATACGATGACGAAGGTGTTAGATCGCAAGATTGGTATGTTGTCAAGGATGGAATTTTAGTAGATTATCTGACAGACAGAGAAACAGCTTACCGACTTGGACGTGGTAGCAGTAATGGTTGTGCCTATGCTGACAGTTGGTCGAGTATACCTATGGTACGCATTCCCAATTTGGGATTAGAAGCAGGTGCAGATGGTGGCAGTAACACTGCTACTTTAGCAGAAATGATTGCCGATACTGAAGATGGAATTTTAATTGATGGTATTGGTAGTTTTTCTATCGATCAACAACGGCGAAATTTTCAATTTGGTGGGGATGCGTTTTGGCAGGTGAAAAAAGGTAAAGTTGTGGGAATGTTGAAAGATGTAACTTATCATTCTATGACGACTGATTTTTGGAATAGTGTTGATGCTGTGGGAAATGCTGCTGAATGGGAGCAGTGTGGTACTAATATGTGTGGGAAAGGAGAACCGATGCAGATAGCACAAATGACTCATGGTTGTGTACCAGTGCGAGTGCGTGATATTTTGATTGGTAGTGGAGCTGGTTAATTTCAGTTATCAGTTTGTAGTAGGGCTTCAGCCCGATAAATCTATCTGGGGCTAAAGCCCTACTACTACAAGCTTCATTATAGGAGTCTTGGAAAAATGCCCCTTACTTTTAGCTCGCAAAAATATAGTGATTTATTGGTAAAATAAAAGTTAATTTAGTAGGTTGGGTTAAGCGACAGCGCAACCCAATATATACCTAAATTATTGTTGGCTTTCCTTAACCTCAACCCAACCTACAAAGCTGATTAATAATTCCTCCTAATTATAAGGTTTCAGTATGAATCAACGCCTTAAGCATACTCTCAACATTTTCTTCCATGTCTACTAATGTATTTAGAGCCATGGTAATATCATCTTCAACTCCCAACAATTTAGCCGCTTTTTTTACAGCTTCTTGCTCTTCTTTTGAGTAATCCTTATCTGCCCGAGACATTTTAATGGCATGATACAGTAATGTTCTTGGTGCCGAAAAACCAGGAACATCTCCTTTGACCTTGGGCAACAGGTCTTCCAAGTTGGCATTCTTGTAGTTAAATGTTTTGTATTTTTCTATTACTTCTTCAGGAGCGCCAATCATCCGTTGATGATTTATTAACCAGTTCATCTCTGACTCTGGCACATCTCCATCAGCTCCAGCAATAACGAGCAGTACGTACCCAAAGTTAAGATATGCTTCCAAGGGAGCTGAGGAAATACCCTGAGTCCTTTTCAGGTATTCTGAACCTGCTATCATTTGCTCTTGATTTGTCGTCATAATTTGTTTCCTTTTCCTATCTGTTCAAGTCGAGTTTACTGTAGCAACAATTTTTTGGCCTCATCGTGAGGACAAAACTTGCAAAAGTTGGGAATAAAAGAATTTTAGAGAAATGGGAATAAACATAAATGAAACCCTATAAGCCAAGTTAACTTATTTTGGCAAATATTGAAACCTTATTTAAAATGGCATGAAGCTAGTGCCGCTACGCAGAAGTCATGCATCGAGTGCGTAATTCTAAGGTCTCCATTTCCTGCGGAAACCCTTCGCGAACAGAATGTAAGACGCACTCAAGACAGTCAAAAGTCAAAAATAATCCTTGAATGAATTTGATCATTTATAACTGTCCTAACCATAATGCGTAGTGCTATATAAAATGGCACAGAAACCAGGTTTGTCTAAGTAGATGTCAGTCTTGTGGAATACCTAACACAAACCCGGTTTATACTAAAGTTTACCGCATACTCTGTTTTTTCTCTGCTTTCAAGTCTCGACTCCCGGCAGCAGCTAATTCTGCATCCATTAGAGTTTTTCCTGTTGCTGCTAGATAAACATCATCTAAACTTGGTCGCGCTTGAGCAATACCAAAAATGGGCAAGCCTGCTGCTTGCAATGATTGTTGAATTGTGATTAAAGCATCACTTTGGGGTGTGACAACTAAGTTTAAAGAATTGCCCTGAGCAGCATTGATAATCACTTCTTGAACTATTGGTAAAGGTTCAAGTAATGTTTTTGCTGTTTCTGCTTCTTCAGTAGGGGAAAATTCTCTAATGCGGAGAGTTATGCGATCGCCTCCTACCCGGTCTTTAAGTTCAGAAGGAGTTCCAGTTGCGATCACAACACCTCGATCAATAATAGCTACCCGGTCTGCTAAAGCGTCAACTTCTTCGAGATAATGACTGGTAATCAAAACTGTTGTCCCTGAGTCTCGCAACTGACGTAAAAAATCCCACACTGCTACCCGACTATCAATATCTAAACCAACTGTGGGTTCATCCAAAACCAAAACGTCTGGTTGATGTAGCAAACCTGCTGCTAGGTCAAGACGTTTCCGAATACCACCAGAGTAAGTACCTGTTTTTTTATCCGCCCAATCTTCTATACCTAGGAGGCGAATCACTTTGTCAATTCTTTCTTTGGCCAATTTGCCAGGGATATGATATATTGCTGCTTGTAGTTGCAGTAGTTCTCGACCTGTTAATACTTTGTCTAGGGCCACTTCCTGGGCAACATAGCCAAGGCGTTGTCTAGCTATTCTCGGTTGGTCAACCACTGAAACACCAGATACTTCTAAACGCCCAGCATCTGGTGTAATTAGGGTACATAGAGCGCGTAGCGTAGTTGTTTTGCCAGCGCCATTGGGGCCAAGTAAACCAAATATTTCCCCAGGTTCTATCTTGAAGGAAATGTCCTTAACTGCTACAGATGAACCATAACTTTTTTGAAGGTTTTCTATTAAAACTGCTGGTGCCATAGTTATTGGTATATTCAGAGTTTTCCCTAAATATTGTAATTGTTTATTCTTTATTTGGCCAAGACATAAGGTTTTAAGTCTCCAGTTTCAGGCACACAGAGGTGCTGATAACTGAAAAGGCACTCAGCAGACACAAAGATAGATAAATTTTATTCAACAAATTTTACCCATCCACGGCGAACATGGTAAACCAATCTATTAATTATGGCATATTCGTCATCATCTAGATAACCGGTGAATAGTACACGCCGAATCTGTTCGCGTTCATCGCTGGTAATCATACTAGAGGACATCACTTCACTGAATACTTCATCAAGTACATTTTTTGCTGGTGATATATTGAGTAATCTCATGTAAATTATTAACTAATGACTAACTAAAACTGATACTTTTATTATTAGGATTTTTGTAATTAGATAGGGTGATTTGAGTAATGATTAGTTAATGATTATTCTCAACTTAATTTATAGTTAATATCATAGGTTCGATGTGAGTATGTTTCTGTTTGTTAGTGATGTTTGTCACTCATATTAAATCTGGTTGTGAAAAATCACATAAAATTAGCGGAAAACATAGGCAGCAGCCAATAGATGAACCATAACTATTTTGAATATTCTCTATTAAAACTACTGATACCATAGTTATTGATATATTTAGAATTTTTCTGAATATTGTAATTATATCAAATCCGGTAGTATCGGTGTAATTAGATAGTTAATCTAGGAGTCAGGAGTCAGGAGTCAGGAGGAAAGAGAATTTAGAAACATTTGCTCTTGAATGAAGATGAAAATTTTTTTTATACCGAATTAAGCGGATTTGATATTAGATATTTCTGATAATTCACCTGAAACCCCTTTGACAAGCTTGTTGAATTTTAATTTCCAAAAAAGATATAGACTTTTTGCATTAGTAGGCAACAGATAATAGCTCATCTGGCAACAGGGAATAAATTTTCATACTAAAGGTACGACAAATGATTTTGTCAGTAGCTTTTACTTCTATTGCTTAGAATAAATAAAGGGTAGGTTTATTTTCTGGATATATCTATTGTTTATAGCAGTTTTCATTAATATAGAATGCAGAGATTTTTGGCTTAAAGGTAGAACGCAGAAGTTTTGTAGCTTACCTTTGTGAAAACCTCTTATCTATTTGGTACTAAGTATAGTACAGAAGTAGGTCAATTTCATTTAACAAATTTTACCGATCCACGACTAATATGATCGACTAACGTTTCCATCATGGCATATTCACCATCATCTAGATAACCAGTCAATAATACACGCCGAATCTGTTCGCATTCATCGCTAGTAATAACACTTGAGGACATCACTTTACTAAATATTTCCTCAAGTACACTTTTTGCTGGTGATATATTGAGTGATTTCATGTAAATTATTAACTAATGAGTAACTAAAACTTCAATTGTTATTATTAGGGTTTTTGTAATTAGATGCTGTGATTTGAGTAATGATTAGTTAATGATTGTTCTCAACTTAATTTATAGTTAATATCATACCTTCGATGTGAGTATGTTTCTGTTTGTTGGTGATGTTTGTCACTGGTATTAAATTTAGTTGTGAAACACCATATAAAATTAGCTGAGGTCAAAGGCAGCAGGCAAGATACAAAAGTATTTTATAGCACTTTTGATGCTAGCAGGAAATACAACAACCTGGACTATTATAATTTTAAAGCAAATTTTACTTGGTAAATATTTGATTTAGCTTATGTTGCATGAGGTTAATATCTCAACAATTTGAGAATGACCGTAAGCTTTAGTAATATCTAATGTTGTCATTCCATACTTGGTTATCAAAAGGTAATTTTTCAAATTCCTTTCTAACTTTGATGCCTTATCTCCAGAATAAATATACCGTCTAAACTGGATTTAGTATTAGTCATTAGGAGGCTTGAATAAAAGGAAATTAACAATAATTAATTATTCACTAAATCTTATCTATTATTAAGATTTTGGTAATTAAATAGATTGATTTGAGTCATAATTAGTTGGTGATTTTTCTTGATTTAAAATGTGAACATTTTAAATTATTTACATGAATTGAAAACAACTTTCAATTGTTGCTAATACTGACTGAGATAAACTAGGTAAGTCATAACCCCCTTCTAAACCAAATAATATTTTGTGGGTTATTTGTAAACAATATTCTGTAAATAATCCATAGTCTTCTGGTTGTAGAGAAATACCTGCTAATGGATCGTCATGGTTAGCATCATAACCAGCACTAACAATCAATAAATCTGGTTGAAAGTTAGCTAAAAAGGGTATGACTTTTTGCTCGAAAATAGGTTGATAAATAGCCATTGTACTACCTGGTGACATAGGTAAATTTAGTACATTATTGTAGGAACCATGTTCATCAGCATATCCTGTTCCTGGATAGCAGGGAGATTGATGTAGAGAACAGTAAGCTATATTCTCATTAGTTTCTACAATTTCCTGGGTGCCATTGCCATGATGTACATCCCAGTCGAGAATGGCAACTTTGTTAATATCTGGTTTTTCAAGGGCGTAATGAGCAGCGATCGCTGCATTGGAAAACAAGCAAAATCCCATACCCCGTTTAGTTTCAGCATGATGTCCGGGTGGTCTAGCCAAGACAAAAGCAGGTTTTCCATTTCCCAGGACTAGATCGACCCCATCTAACCAAGCACTTACCGCTAACAATGCCACATTATAACTTTTAGCAGAAACTGGTGTATCCCCATCTAGATAACCGCCACCTTGATTAGCGATTTCTGCTACTGCTTCAATATGACTGCGAGAATGAACTTTTTCGAGCAGTATCATCAATGATGGATCGCGCTTTTCTACGGGAGTAGGTGACAGCCATTTCAGTTGGCCATTTTGAGTAGGAAACGTTTTGAGAGTTTCCACAATAGCAGTTAAACGTTCTGGTCGCTCTGGGTGTAACATACCAGTTTTATGTTCGAGAAATTCATCAGAATAAATAACAGAAACCATATTACAAATATAAATATTAGAGGTTGTCCAACTGACTCAAACTTTTAAGTGAAATTATACCAATCTTTTAACTTTTCATCCAACTATAAATATCTCTCTATTTTCCATTTATTTTAGCAAATATTCAGACACAATGTGCTATAATTTTAGATAGAAACAGCATATTTTTTTTATCATGCCGAAGTTAATCGGATTTCCTCCGATTTTTTGGGATTTGTTGTTAGTTAATTCTAAATTTTAATGGAGTTTTTCATTTTATGACTACTTCTGAGTCACGAATTGTACCAACCGATCTGCGGAACGAAATGTCCCAATCATACCTAGAATACGCCATGAGCGTTATTGTAGGTCGGGCATTGCCAGATGCTAGAGATGGTCTCAAGCCCGTGCATCGTCGCATACTTTATGCTATGCACGAATTAGGTTTAACTCCAGACCGCCCTTTCCGGAAATGCGCTCGTGTAGTGGGAGAGGTACTGGGTAAATACCACCCCCACGGCGATACGGCAGTATACGATGCTTTGGTGCGAATGGCTCAAGATTTCTCAATGCGATCGCCCCTGATCCATGGTCACGGTAACTTTGGTTCTGTAGACAACGATCCACCTGCTGCTATGCGTTACACAGAATGTCGTCTGCAACTCCTGACTAGCGATGCTATGCTGCGGGATATTGATGCCGACACAGTAGATTTTGCAGATAACTTTGATGGTTCTCAACAAGAACCGTTAGTACTCCCTTCTCGTGTTCCGCAACTATTCCTCAACGGTTCCTCTGGAATTGCAGTAGGGATGGCAACTAATATTCCTCCTCATAATTTGGGAGAATTGATTGATGGTTTGGTTGCACTAATTCATAACTCAGAAATAACTGAAAATGAATTAATGCACTATATTCCCGGTCCTGATTTTCCTACGGGCGCTCAAATTCTAGGTAAATCTGGTATTCGAGATGCTTACACCCTCGGTCGCGGTTCCATTACAATGCGTGGTGTTGCTAACATAGAAACCATTGAACACCGTGGTCGTCCTGACAAGGAAGCTATTATTGTCACCGAGTTACCATACCAAACCAACAAAGCAGGATTAATTGAAAAAATTGCCGAACTGGTTAATGACAAAAAAATTGAAGGTATTTCTGATATCCGGGATGAGAGCGATCGTACCGGAATGCGAATCGTTATCGAACTCAAACGAGATGCTTATCCGAGAGTTGTACTGAATAATCTCTACAAACAAACTCCCCTACAAGCAAATTTCGGAGCCAATATTTTAGGATTGGTAAATTCCGAACCACAGTTATTAACCCTGAAAAAATACCTGGAAGTTTTCCTAGAATTTAGGGTGGAAACTATTACCAGGAGAACAGAATATGAGCTGCGAAAAGCCGAGGAAAGAGACCATTTATTACAGGGTTTACTAATTGCTTTAGATAATCTAGATGAAATTATTCAATTAATTCGCCATGCTGCTGATACCCCTACTGCCAAACAAGAATTAATGGAAAATTATGGTTTATCTGAAGTTCAATCCGATGCAATTTTACAAATGCAGTTAAGAAGATTAACCGCATTAGAAGCACAAAAAATTCAAAAAGAACATGAAGAATTATTATTAAAAATTGCCGACTTGCAAGATATATTAGCTAAACGGGAACGGATTTTAGAAATCATCGAAACTGAAGCTCTAGAAATTAAAGAACGTCATGCCACTCCTAGACGAACTGTGATTGAATTAGCAGAAGGAGAACTAGATGATACAGACTTAATTGCGAATGAAAAAGCAATTATTTTATTAACAGAACAAGGCTATATTAAACGGATGCCAGTTAATTCTTTTGAAGCTCAAAGTCGAGCAACTCGCGGTAAATCTGGCACTAAAATGAAAGAAGATGATGTAGTCGAACATTTTCTCAGTTGTTATGACCATGATAGTATTTTATTCTTTAGTCAAAGGGGTGTTGTTTACTGTTTAAATGCTTATCAAATTCCTATTGGTTCTCGGATCGCACGGGGAGTACCAATAGTCCAAATGTTACCAATTCCTAGAGATGAAAAAGTTACTTCTATTGTACCTGTTTCCGAATTTACAGATGACGAATATTTAGTCATGCTGACTAAGGGTGGATATGTTAAAAAGACAAGTTTATCTGCATTTGCTAATATTCGTTCTAATGGATTAATTGCGATTTCTCTTGCAGAAGGAGATAGTTTAAGATGGGTAAGGAGAGCTAGAGTTGACGATAGTGTAATTATTGGTTCTAGTTCTGGGATGGCAATTCACTTTAGAACAGATGATAAACAGTTACGTCCTTTAGGTCGAAATACTAGAGGCGTAAAATCTATGAAACTTATCAAAGGTGATGAGTTAATTAGTATGGATATTTTACCTAGTTCAATAGTAGAAAAAATTGCTGATATAGATGAAGAAAATCTAGAAGTAGAAGAGGAAGAATTAGAAATAGAAACTGATGAAATAGAAGAGGTAGAAAGTGATGAAGTTCCTGCCACTAACAATATAGGACCTTGGGTATTAGTGATTACTACAAATGGTTATGGAAAGCGAGTACCAGTTTCTCAATTTACTCTACAAAACCGAGGTGGTAAAGGTCGTATTGCTACTAAGTTTAAACAGAAGAAAAAGAAGCAAGATCAAGTAGCTGCTTTGCGAGTAGTAAATGAGGCAGAAGAGTTAATGATAATTACTGTAAAGGGAATTATTATTCGTCAAGCAATTGATGCTATTTCTATTCAATCTCGTAGTGCTACAGGGGTCAGGGTACAAAGACTCGATGATGCAGATGCTATAGCAGAAGTTGCTCTAGTTCCGGCAACAGAAACTGAAGAAACAATAGAAATAGAAGAAGAAGAAATAATGGAAGTAGAAGAAGAATAAACAGAATAAAATATGGAAGAATAAATATTTGTTTGTCGTTGCGCTTTAGCGCCCAGACACATCTATTGTACTGTAAGCATTCAGCCATCAATTATTAGCTGTCAGCTATAAACTTATTCTTTTTGAAGGAAGAATTAGAGTTGAAGGATTGAGCGAAAATTAAAAGTTACTGTCATTAATTGATAATGAATAATGGATAATTACCTCTGGTTAAAACCCTAACAGAATTGAATATAAGGAAATCTGATTAATGAATAATGGAGAGTGGATCATAAAAACTCTCTCTAATTATCAATTATCCATTGAAACGGGGAGCCTTTAAACCGGATTGATTAATTATCCATTATCCATTGGTAAAAGTATATTAGCTAATCTTTCTTATTAATTACTTGGTGCAGAATTATTACTAAGGAAAAGCTAATACTTGAATGTTTACCTTGTGCTTTAGCACAACTACTAGCTTAACCAAAAAATCAGGTCTTACTCTTTAAAGGGGCTCAAAAAAGAAAATTAAGTATTTCAAGTGTCTTACCTTAGTAAGATAACTGAAATGACATTACTGTTTTTCCAGATATGATATTGATTTATCGAATGTTATTCTTCTTTATTATTTAGTGTAAGAAATATTTACAACAGAAAAATCTTAAATGACGTACAAATTTATCAATGCTTACAAGACTTACAAAACTGGCAGATAAAAGATAATAAATTATCCTACACCTATCAATTTCAATAGAGAAGAAAAAATATTAATATAACAAAGTAGACATATGTGTAGGAAATAATGTAGAACCTCGAAAAAACTTACAGCATATTTCGGGCAAATGAGGTATAAGGTGAATAGTGAAAATATTGCAGTGCGGGATCTTGCCCGCTTCTTGGTTTACCTCATAACTTCGGAAACCGCTGTATGTGATTTCTGGAGATGTCTAGTCTTAAACTAATATTGATATGAACAGTTAAGAAAAGTTTGATTATCTGCAAAATAGCGATAGAATTCAAAGCTATAAACACTTTTTACACACTCGATTATGACTTCGTTTTGAGGTTATTTGTGTTAATTATTATTTATGTTTACTAGAAAGTTAGTTTTAGAGCCTCCCTTTTAAAGGGAATAAAAAAAGAAAGTTCAGTATTTAAAGTCTCCTTATTACACAAGGTACTGTTAACTATTAACTGATAATTGAAATGACCTACTTATTAACACTTATTAGTGGCATTTTAATGGGAATTACCACAGCACCAATAGGTGCATGGTTTCTTGGATGGGTAGCTTTAGCTCCTCTATGGATATTAGTAATTCAACAGAAACAATCCTTTGATAAATTTTTATTAGGTTTAACTTGGGGAATAGGTTATCACGGTTTATCACTATTTTGGATAACCGGAATTCATCCCATGACATGGTTAGGAGTTCCTTGGTTAGCTAGTCTAGCGATCGCTCTATTTTGTTGGATTTTTATTACTCTTTGGGGAGCAATTTTAGTTGCTATTTGGGCTTATTTATTTGGAATTTTAACTCCTGTATCTTTCTCAGAGAAAATATCCTCATTTGTCAGAGTTTTATTAGGCATAACTTTATGGTGTTGTTTAGAGAAAATCTGGAGTTTAGGAAACCTTTGGTGGACGTCTCTAGCTTTTACTCAGAGCAACCACAATTTAGTAATTTTACACCTTGGTCAATTATCTGGACCAATTACAATTACAGCAGCTATTGTTACAGTAAATGCTTTATTTGGGGAAGCCTTTATTAAAGCAAAATCCCGGCAAAATTCAGGAATTATTCAACAAATTAGATTTTTTCAAAAACAAAATAATTCAGAGCAAGTAAATTTATTGGTGAAGTTTCCCTTCTCACTTCTTCCTTCTTACTTCTTCCTTCCAATAATAACTTTAATATTTTTCCACATCATAGGTTTTAGCCTATATAACACTCCTTTAAATACTGACTCAGAAACAGCTTTAAAAGTTGGAATTATTCAAGGAAATATTCCTAATGAAATTAAGCTTAATTCCACAGGTTGGCATCGTGCTTTGGAAGGTTATACCCAAGGATATAAAAAATTAGCAGAGGAAAAAGTTGATGTAGTATTAACTCCAGAAACAGCTTTACCTTTTTTGTGGACAAATCAAAATAATCGTAAATTTCTTTCCTTTTACCAAGCAATTTTAGAGAAAGGAGTAGTAGCTTGGGTAGGAGGTTATGGCAAACAAGAGCATAATCTGACAAATAGCTTATTTACTATTGACAAGACAGGAGAAATATTCAGCCGTTATGACAAAATTAAATTAGTACCTTTAGGAGAATATATTCCCTTTAATGAAGTGTTAGGAAAACTAATAGATAGACTCTCACCTTTAGATGCTCATTTAGTACCTGGAAAAACAAACCAAATATTTGATACACCCTTTGGCAAAGCTATAGTTGGAATTTGTTATGACTCAGCTTTTTCGGAAGTATTTCAAAGACAAACATTAGCAGGAGGAGAATTTATTTTAACTGCTGCTAATAACGCTCATTATAGTGCCACAATGCCAGCTCAACACCATGCTCAAGATGTAATGCGGGCAATAGAAAATGATAGATGGGCAGTACGAGCAACAAATACAGGTTATTCTGGAATTGTAGACCCCCATGGTAGAACAATTTGGCTATCAGGGATTAATACTTATGAAACTTATACAACCACAATTTATCGGCGGAAGAGCCAAACTTTATATGTAAAATTTGGTGATTGGTTAACACCAGTATTACTTGTGGGAGGAGTATTAATAAAAATAATTTTATGGTTAATTATTAAATAATATATTTCATTAATTTATAATGGATAATTACCTCTGGTTAAAACCGATAGGATTGAATATAAAATATTTTTAATTGATAATTAATAGTGGATAATAAAAACTATCTCTAATTATCAATTATCCATTGGTAAAGAGAAGCTTTAAAACGAATTGATTAATTATCAATTATTCATTGGTAAGCATTTTAGTACCGGAATACTCCGCAAACAGCTATTACCATTACTATGGACCATCATCACTTTTTCTAGTAGGTATGGGAGATATTAGTTTGGCAATAGTAATAAATTAAATTTGAGAGTTTTCCCAATTTTGTTATGTATACTCTGTTGACTAATACTGAAATAAGTATCATAACTTACTGAATAAAAATGAACAAAAAATTGTTGATATTTATATTTTTTCTGGTCAGTTTACTAATAATAACCTGTACTAAGCAAACTGCTAAATTAGATTCTCAAAAAATACCTTTACCAGCAGCAACTCCATTAATAATTTGGTGGAAAAAAAGTTTCTATCTCGAAGAAGATGAAGCCATTAAACAAATAATTGCTAACTGGGAGAAAAAAAAGCGGTTATTCAACTAAACTTCTTTTATTAAACGACGATGACAATTTAGAAAAGATTCTGGCGGCTGTAGCAGCAGGAAATCCTCCAGATATTGTTTATAATCATGGAGTAGAATTTTCTCTGAGTCCCCGTCTTGCTTGAGTAGCAAAATTAGCAGATGTTTCTGATGTGATTTAACCTGTTAAATCTCTATATAGTAAAACTGCTCTGACATCTGTATTATCTAAACAATAATATAACTAAACAACGCAGTTATTATGCAGTACCAATTCAACAGCAAACTCTACATATCCATTACTGGCAATATCTGCTCAAAGAAATTAATTTAAAAGAATTCATATATCCCGAATGAATGGGATGATTTTTGCCATCAAAGACACAAAAATTTTTGCGTCAACAAGGTGAATATCATATTTATTGTATAGGTTTGCTTATGTCTATTTATGCTACAGATATTTATCTGATATTTGAACAAATATTGGAATCTAATAATTTACAAATAGTAGATGAACAGGAAAAATTACAAATAGATAAACCAGAATTTAGACAAAAAATTATTGAGATTTTAGACTGGTATACCAACTTATATAAAAATGGCTATGTACCACCTAATGCAGTTAATTGGCTCAATGTTCATAATAATACTAATTTCCTCAACCGTAATACTTTAATGACAATTAACCCTACTATTTCAATTCCTGCTTCTCAACAAGATGATGAAAAAATTTAAAAGTTTTAATTGAAGGCTTATTACCAACTGAAGCAACAGACCAAGCTATTAACCGAATTAAAGAAATATTTTCGGTAGTCCATCAAAAAAGTCTCGAATTAAGCTGTTGTGCATTGAAACAAATTATTGTTGTGTGCATTATTCTCAGAAAAACCCTTATTACTTCTGGCTTGCTAATACTGATTTTAAATACGTATTAGCCTAAGCAACTAAACAAAATTTATTGTATACTTTGAACCAAAATTAATCAGAAGAGATTCTACTTCTTTGACTAAGTTTATAGCTACTATAAGTTCAAGAGTCTAAGCATTTATATTTGATAAATCTCCACAATATTTCTATTTTTTTGACTGATAACTGAATAAATGTCTTCAACCTAGAGGGCAAATCTACCACAGTGTAGTTTACCCTGGGACATACGGTACATAGTGCTTTTTGTAGCAGGCATTAGAAACCATAACCATACTAGGGGCATTTCATGGAGAATCTCTCGTATCGTAGATTGATATGAAAACTGCTGTAATTTAAATTACCGCTCTCTCTTGTCAGGTTAATTTTAAATATTAGTTTACAATACTTCATAACATCAGTTACTATAGTTAAAGAAAGGTTAAGATGTCCCCAACCTATTCCTAGACAGGATAATTTTTCACCTTGAAAAGAGTTATAAAAACTAACAATTCTAATAAAAAGTTAAAATTTAACCATGACTGATAACTACTCCCCAGATACAGAGCAATATTCAGAAAATTACCAAACAGATAAACCAGAAGAAGCTTGTGGTGTTTTCGGGATTTATGCCCCAGAAGAAGATGTAACTAAACTTACCTACTTTGGCTTGTATGCTCTACAGCATCGAGGTCAAGAATCAGCAGGAATTGCTACTTTTCAAGGAGATCAACTATATATACACAAAGGAATGGGGTTAGTATCTCAGGTTTTTAATGAGTCAATCCTACAACAGTTGCCTGGTAATATAGGAATTGGTCATACTCGTTATTCTACTACTGGATCTAGTCGTATTATCAATGCTCAACCTGCTGTTGTTGATAGTCAGCTAGGGCCACTAGCTCTTGCACATAATGGTAATCTTGTCAATACAGCAGAATTAAGGGAAGAGTTAATCAAACGTGGGTGTGATTTTAACAGCACTACAGATTCAGAAATGATTGCATTAGCGATCGCCACAGAAGTTAAAATTGGTAAAAGTTGGCTAGAAGCTGCTATTAGTGCTTTTCATTTATGTCAGGGAGCCTTTAGTTTAACTATTGCTACTCCAGAGGGTCTTATGGGTGTACGCGACCCCCACGGTGTAAGACCTCTGGTGATTGGGACTTTAGAAGATACCAACCCAAAAAGATATGTCCTGGCTTCAGAAACCTGTGCATTAGATATTATTGGCGCGGAATATCTGCGAGATGTTGAACCTGGAGAATTAGTTTGGATTACAGAAGAAGGTATGGCTTCTTTCCACTGGAATCAAAAACCCCAGAGGAAGCTATGTATTTTTGAAATGATTTATTTTGCCCGGCCCGATAGTATTATGGAAGGGGCTAGTTTATATAGCTACAGACTTAGAATTGGACGCCAGTTAGCAAAAGAATCTCTTATAGACGCAGATATGGTAATAGGTGTTCCTGACTCTGGCATTCCGGCGGCGATCGGTTTTTCCCAAGAATCAGGTATTCCTTATGCGGAAGGATTAATCAAAAATCGCTATGTTGGTCGTACCTTTATTCAACCGACTCAGCACATGAGGGAATCAGGTATTCGTATGAAACTTAACCCTCTCAAAGATGTTTTGGAAGGTAAAAGAGTTATTATAGTTGATGATTCCATTGTCCGGGGTAATACCAGTAAAAAAATTGTTAAAGCTCTACGAGATGCCGGCGCAACAGAAGTCCACATGAGAATTTCTTCCCCACCAGTTACTCATCCCTGTTTTTATGGAATTGACACAGATAACCAGAAACAATTAATAGGAGCAACAAAATCAGTGGCAGAAATTGCTGCAAAAATAGGTGTTGACTCTCTAGCATATTTGAGTTGGGAGGGGATGTTGAAATCAACAGAAGAAGACCCTAACACTTTTTGTTCTGCCTGTTTTACTGGTAACTATCCTATTCCTCTACCAGAAACATTAAAGCGTTCAAAATTAATGCTAGAAAATTCAGTTCAAGTTTAAATATACATCTCTATAAAATAGGGAGTAGGGAGTAGAGAAAAATAATTAATGATTTATGTGGGATAATTGATTATATTTTTTATTCTAATAGTATTGTGTCTGGTTAATTAATGACCATCAAGGTATTAAGGTTATAGGTTTTAGGTATTATATTGAGTTTGTCTAATTCATTCTCCTGCAAAACCTTATTCTCAGATTTTTCTTTGTTTCCTTTATTTCTTGTTCCTAACTATTGATAATTATTCAACCGGACATAATATAAAACGATAGAATAATCTTTTAATCCTACATCCGTACTTCAAAATATAGTATTAAAAAGGAGTCAGGAGTCAGGAGTCAGGAGTCAGGAGTCAGAATTCAGGAATAAATCATCGTGATAACTTAATAAATCAACAATTAAGTAAGATTTATGCTTAATATCTCCTCAGAATTTGACTCAATAGAAAGGTGAATGAAGATGATTTACATAGTGTAAATACCTAGCAAGCTAAGGATTTTAATACTACTTTTAATGTTACAACTTGACGTGCGGAATGTGGGTTTAATGATTAATTACCAATAATCAAAATTTTTTGCTGAAACACCCACACCTATTTTTATCTTGTGCTGTGGGTTTTTAAATCAAAAGTAATATTTATTACTCAATATTATCAATTCTTTTTTTATATTCATCCTGATTTTATGTTTTAAATAAATCATCGATCAGCCAAGCTAATAATCCAAGTTTATAATTACCAACTTTATTATCATCTTTCCCAAAAATTTGCAGAAAACTAAGTTACACTCTGAGATTCAAGATTATCATAAACTTATTTTATTAATTCACTATCATAAATAGTATCGTCTTTTTTTGTCTCCTTATACTTACTTAATTAACTATTAAAATTTTTCTCTATTTTCTTAATTAATCATATTTTTTCTACATTTATTTGTTACTTATAAAGGTTAATTTTAAAGTTTTTATTTAATAAGTTATTGCATTTTTTAATAAAACTTTGACAATTTTATTTTGAGGTAAAACGGAAAAGATAAGATGAAATAGTAAACAAAAGAATGTCCTATCTTTAAATAGTTAGGGGTATATTTATAGTTATCAAAAAACTAACAACTATTACTTTGAAGAATCCCCATCCATAACGTTTATTTGTCCCAAATATTTCTTAAGATAAGGCGAAAATACCTCATAAATTAATGTTAGTGGTTGGCCATGATGCCAAAACAGATAATGTCGTCCCCAAAACGGTCCAGATTCACCAAAAGCAAACTCTAATTCTCTAGAATTACCATAATAAATTCCTTGGACATCTCTATATAACTCTGTTCGCAAACGAGCTAAACTAGCCCAAATTGGCAAAGACCGATTTTGCAAATACTCATCTACATGACTTGCTTCCCACCAAGATGCAGCATAGGCTAATCTTTGCCCAGAAGCTGTTCTTAACCATACTTGTCGCCGTAATCTTGGGCCAGGTACAGCATGAATTAAATCAGGAGCATTATCTAGATTCATGCCAATATGAGACATATCAATTACATCAACCTCTGTGGGTTCAGTTGTCAAAAGTTGCAAGTGACGAGTAGGGGAACCATCTCCCAGAAGTAATATTTGCCATGGGGGCGAAAGTTGGGAGTGGGGTAAACCTTGGCGAACAAATTCTTCTCCTCCTTGCCACAAGGGAGTTAAGGAATACCAACCTCTCGGCTGTGTTACAGGGTTTTTGGGTGAAATAGCAGTCATTTCAGTTATCACTTATCAGTTATCACTTATCAGTACTTCTGGTTGAAGCCTTATGCTTGAAATACTGAAGTTTATTCTCTCTTGGTCGATTATATGGCGAAGAAACCTAGCCATCCCATCCTACGGAAATCTCCGCTTTTTCCTGACGGAATGCTCCGCAAAAGCCGAAGTGTGAAGTTGTGCACCAGTTAAACGACCGCTTTTTATCCACTATCCAAGGGAAGGCTTCAGACCCTATTTTTTGGCCAATATTCTTCTTTACAAAACTTAACTTCTTATTATCATCATAGCGTTTCTACTAAATTTTTTCTACTAGCATCACACTGTAGCAATCCTATTTTAGAGTTTGCGGAAAAAGCTTTATGGGTAAGGGCGGGAATAGGACATAGGCACTCTTAACAATAGTGTGAGTATTAATCTTTCTGCATTTTCCCCTCACCAGACTAGGAAAAATCTCTGGTTTTTAATCTTAAATTTACTGATTTTATGGCATTCCCAGCCAGGGAATTCAGGACTTAAAACTATGAAAATTATCGGTTTATCGATTTATTCAGCAGATCCTATTTTAGTTGTAATATTTTGGTGGTAGTTAGGAGTGAGAATTTAAAAAGTCTTCAGTTAAAATTAACTGTTATAAAATTTTCAAAACCAATGTGCGGATTGCTATAAAATATTAGTCATCATATTTTGTATTTTTTATAAAAAAAATCAATTCCAGCATTTATTTAAAGATTTTATTGCTTTTTCAAACTTTGAGTATGATACAAGAGAAATAGAGAAGGTAATCTTAGGCAAGAAAAACAATGAAGAAAAAACAGGAATCATCTTTGTGGAAATCAATGGCTAACAAAGCATCAGAAGTCAGAGAAAATTTCGGCAAAGAAGTATCTAAAGCAACTAAATCAATCAGCGAGCAAGCCTCAGAAGCAGCAAAAAAGAAAGCCTCAGACATGGAAGAAGTTATTAGTAATAAAGCATCGGATGTTAGTAAATATTTCCGAGAAACTGCTAAAAAATCTACTTTAAAAAAACAGCAAACTAATTCAGAAGTATCCCAAGAAACAGAAAATAATTTAGAACAAGAAGAAATATATCATATCTTTGTTGGTTATCAGACTGCTAATCAGGGAGGTACTCAGAAAGTCACTCTCAAATCAGGTAAAAGTTATAACGTAAGAATTCGCCCCAATAGTACCGAAGGCTCGACTTTACGACTACAAAAATGTGGTTTACAAAGCAATGATGCGTTCCTAGTTTTACATACTTTTTATAATCCCGAATTAAACTTAGACCGCCGGATAAATAGTTTAGTAATTCGTACATCAATTTATGAAAGAAGTAAAACTAGATGTTTAGAAGTTTATAATAGAATTAATTCTGGTTTATATACCTATGATTTGGCAGCACTGAATTTATTAGATTTTCTTGTAGAATCATCAAATATAGATTCACTAATTGGTTTACGCTATAGAATTGCCAGTGAAAATTCTCGGTGGGTTGGTATTGATAAAGGTTTGGAACAAGTTTTAGATTCTAGCAATTTAATGGAAGTTGAAAAGTATAATTTGAAAGCAACTTATCTATATATTAAATCTGGAGAACCTCTACCTAATTTTGAGAAATTTAGACAGTTAGATGCAATTATTTTAAATTCAGCGATCGCTCCGGAGCTAAAAGATAAATATTTATTAGCAAGTGCAACTTCAATGGCACTGAGAATAGATATGTTAATCGTAAATTTGCTTTATAGTAGCCCAGAAATAGATAAGAGTAAGCATCGTAAATATTTATCTATTTATCAACAACTGAGGGAAGGAGCAACAGTAGTAGATAATGGGATTATACAAAATTTAGACAGTGTAATTTTTGCAGCTGAAATTCCCAGGATTTGTAAAATTGTATATCAGCTTTTAAGAGATAGATATTTTGAATCAGAGTTAGAAGTAAATGCCAATGATTTTCACACAGTTTTTAGCAAATTAAAGAAAGCAGAAAAGTTTGTCAGACAGTCAGAAAATTCAGAAAAAATTACAAATAGGTTTGGTAATATTGCTATTCAAAAAGGGATGTTAATTGAGGGAGTTGATGATGCTGTAATTATTGGTGGTGTTGGAGTATTAGCAGGAGTAAAAGTATTGAAAGGTGGAGAAGCTTTAATTGGAGCAGTAGGTTTAGTAGCGATCGCCTCAACTTTAGAAATTAGTACAAAGGAGAAAATTAAATTAGGAATTACTGAAGAAGGTAATTTTTTGGGAGAGGTTACTTATAGTGGAATTATGAATGCTATTAATCAAGTTAGTTGGGTTATTGGTGATCGAGGAGAAAGAAAGTTAGAGCAGGAACTTGATATTTTTAAAATGTTTAAGGGGAATCAAAATCGAAAGCAAATTTTGCAAGAGTTGGAAACTAAGTTGTATAGTTCAAATACATAATATTTTATTGATTAAATTATCCAATATGAAAAAGTAATTGCTTTCCACGTTTGCTGAAAGTTTCCATTGAAAAGTTTTGTACTCTACATAATAAGTAGATTTTTTGAACTTAGGAAAACTTTTTTTACCTTTAATACTTTTCTGGCAGTTATCATAAAATATAGATATTGCGGACTAAGCTATTTCCACAGTAGATTGTCAAGCCAGTGAATTTAGTTTTGCTTCTCAACTAATTCTTTAGTTAATACTTTGCCATGTTTATTCAAATCATACTTATAGTTATTTTTAATCAGAATGAAACATTTTTGTAGCTGAAACCTTTCGACAGTAATAAATTATTGTCTCATCTCAGTCTAAACTAAAATAACTATACTTATACCATTTCACTTTAAAGATGTCAGAAATAGTTTCAAAGTTATAATTTCAAATAATTCGTTGAAACTATTGTAATGTCAAAGTTGTCTATCTATTAAATCTAACTTTTAATTTTTAAATTTTGACTTTTTACTTCCGTGAACACGGTATAGCTTTTTCATTTTTCATCCAATATCTTAAACATTTATTTTGGATAAACTTAGAAGTATTAATAGCTTCATATATTGCTTTGTATTGCTCTGGTTTAGCTTTAGGTTTAAACTCATAAATTATCATTTTCCTCGACCTAAAATATTCATCTGTATACTTTAAACTATGGCATAAAATCTTAAAATACATAACATCGAGTCGTCTATTTTAATCTTGAGGAGTTCATGTATCCTAGGCATTTAATGCGCGGGGTTTTATAATTCCCCAAACCCCACATCGGATAATACTATCAATAATTCAGAATTATTTTTTTATAATATGTGGTTTGGTGACTAAACCCCGACACTTTAGTTTGATAAATATGATGATTAAACTTACATCCTATAACTGTAATTTTTTGCTTCTATTATATTCTGAGAACATCAAACTAATTGAATTAATATGTCAGAACTGAGAAAGACACTAAACCCTGTTATTTCTTACAATCATATACTCTCTGAACTTTCTGTCAATCGTGAAGATCCATGTGAAGTTATTAGGGAATTAATCTCTAATTCTTATGATGCTAAAGCTTCTCAAATTCAAATATACCCACTTTTACAAGAAAAAGGATTTATATTTTTTGATGATGGTACTGGTTTAAGTGAAACAAAAGAAACTAATGGTATTACTCCTTATCGTGCGTTTTTCTCAATTGGAAAATCTACAAAAGTTGAAGGAGAATCTATTGGTTATAAATGTCAAGGTTCTAAACTTTGTTTTGCATCTAAAAAAATTACTATTATTACTAGATGTTCAGATGAACCTTCGTGGCGATATATATCAATAGATAATCCCCAAAAAAATATTAATGAGTCTTTTAATATTTCTTCTAAGTTTAATGAAAAACCTTGGGATAGTCTAAGTGAACTTTTTCCTAGACCAAAAAATCCAATAAAAAACATACTTAAAGAATTAAATCAAGATTTTTTTACTAATCATTTTAATCATCAAGGAACAATGATTATTATCGAGGGATTAGACGTTCAAGATTTTTCAGATTTTTATTCCTCGGATGACTATGGAAGAAAACAATGGTCATATTTAAAACATTACATTCGCTTTAATACAAGACATGGGGATATGAGAATACTTAAACCTGATAATACAGGTTTTCCCAAAAAGAGAGAAGTTTCATTTAAAGAAACTTTTGGATACAATGATGAATGCAAACTGTCTCTATGGTCTAAAATTAAACGTAATGAATATGGATTAGACCAAATAAAACCAGGATATCCTTATTTACCAAAACCAGATGCTACTGAAAAAATCAAAACTCCTACTCAAGTATCAAGTCTTTATGATGGTAATTTTTCAGGTCGTTATTGTTCTACTTTTTCATATCAAGAAATAAATTACTGTATCACTTTAGCAATAGATGGAAATAGAAGAGCATTAAATAAATATCCAGAATTAGGTAGAAAAGGGAGGGATAATAGCAGGTCTGGAATTAAATTAGTAGATCAAAGAGGAACTTTCATTTCATCTGAAGGTGTGAAAATTTGTGCTTACAATAAAATTTTTGAACATCCATTATTAGAAAACTATTCCATACTCGCAGATACCAAAGTTAAATCTCATTATATTTTGATAGTTAACGGTAGTTTTAACGTAGTGACAAATAGAAATTCTTTGACTGATGCTTCTAAACAGATATTAAAAGACGATTCATTCTTGAAACAAATAAAAAAGTTTTTAGATGAAGCTCAACGAGAAGTTCCTGTTTTTCGTGAATTGATTGAAAGATTAAATAAGGAAAATCAAGAAGCAAGATTAGAGGCGTATACTCAAAAATTAGACAAGCTTAAAAAAGATATTAAAAATAGAACAAGGTTTCAAGTTAACAATATAGAACAATTAAAAGATAAATGGATTATACAACCAGAAATAGGAGAAGAACATTGGGTTGGATCATTATATACAATGTTTTCTCATCTAGTTACTGTTGATTCATCTTATGCAGAATTATGGGTACGTCCAAGAACTTTTTGTGGTGTTGGTCTTGATAGTATAGCTGTTCCATTAGAAGAAAATAGTTTAGCAGAAAAGGTTCACAGAGGACTAGAATATAAATACACTTTTTCCCCAATTGATGAATATAATCATCCTTTTATTGTGACTAATTTTATAGTTTGTTGGGATATGTCTATCCCAGAAGAAGGGGAACAAATTAAGGATACTTATAGCTATTTTGGATATGTATATTTAACAGAAGAATTAAATGATATTGGTTATGAAATAGTTGATATTCAAAGTCAAACTGGTCAAATTCATAATCAAAATATTAAAGTAATTAGCTTAAAGAAATTACTAGATAAGACTTTTAATTGTAAATGGACTACTCCACCAAAATAACTATCTTCTAATATGTAGAGCTATAGTTTTTCTTGTATAGAGGAGTTGTTAGTATTTCCTAGAGAGTAGACCTGCTTAAGGTCACTCTTCTCAAATTCCAGGGATTCAAATAATTTCTATGGAATTCTTAACTAGGAAGACTGTGTTATTATTGGGTTGTTCAAAATCTACAGGTAGATAAGCCCACCTAAGCAAAACATCTCTTTATATTTTGCCTAGTTGAAGAGTAAATAAACTATAGCGCTATAGTTTCTCCGCCAAATCTTTTTTGATTATTTGACCTCTCAAAAATTATCAGCATCGTCCTACCCAAGCAAAACATCTTTAAGACAATTTAATTTCTCAAACCCAACAGTAAATAAACTATAGCGCTATAGTTTCTCCGCCAAATCTTTTCTGATTATTTGACCTCTCAAAAATTATCAGTATCGTTCTTACCTAGGAAAGATATTACAGATTAGAAAACAAAACAGTAAATAAACTATAGCGCTACAGTTTTGAGTTTCCATATCTACTGTTAATTCCTTGCCACGAATAAAGATAAAATCAGAGGCTATTACTTTCACCCCTGACTCTTCTCTGATGCGGATGGCGAGACTCGAACTCGCAAGGCAAAGCCACACGCCCCTCAAACGTGCGCGTATACCAATTCCGCCACATCCGCTCTAGTTAGCATTTATAAAACAAACTTCCATAGTTTTATGGAATCTTAGCTAACAATATACAATAATAACATAAAATTCCCGAATGTCTACAAGAAATTTTCTCAAATCTTTTTGATATAGCAGTCGTCAGAGTGTTGAGGAAATTCTCAAGCCTCTGAAATTTAGTCTATGCTGCGAATTTAACTTCATGAGTTCTGAGTTCTGAGTTCTCACTTCAGCTATAGGCTCTTCCCTAAAAACCCAAAACATTTTATCCTAACTGAATAATTGAGCGAAAAGCACCCAAAATGCGGTTCTCTAAAATCCTAATAGCTAATCGAGGCGAAATAGCCCTACGCATTCTCCGCACCTGCGAAGAAATGGGCTTATCTACCATAGCCGTCCACTCAACCATAGACCGCCATGCCCTCCATGTCCAACTGGCAGACGAAGCAGTTTGCATTGGTGAACCTACCAGCAGCAAAAGCTACCTCAATATTCCCAACATTATCTCGGCTGCCTTAACTCGTGATGCCTCTGCCATCCATCCAGGCTATGGCTTTCTAGCTGAAAATGCCCGATTTGCAGAAATCTGTGCTGACCACGACATTGCTTTCATAGGCCCATCACCAGAGGGAATGCGGGCAATGGGGGACAAATCTACAGCCAAAGAAACCATGCAAAAAGCCGGAGTTCCAACAGTTCCTGGAAGTGATGGTATTTTAACAGATGAAAAAGAAGTAGTAGCGATCGCCGAAAAAATCGGTTTTCCTCTAATGATTAAAGCCACCGCTGGAGGTGGGGGACGAGGGATGAGACTGGTTCGCCAAGCTAAGGAACTAACCAAACTATTTCAAGCTGCTCAAGGAGAAGCAGAAGCAGCTTTTGGCAACCCAGGAGTTTATATAGAAAAATTCATTGAACGTCCCCGTCACATTGAATTTCAAATCTTGGCTGATAGTCACGGAAATGTGATTCACCTGGGAGAAAGAGACTGTTCAATTCAGCGTCGCCATCAAAAGTTACTTGAAGAAGCTCCAAGTGCAGCATTAAATCCTAAACTTCGACAAAAAATGGGCGAAGCTGCAGTAAAGGCAGCTAAGTCTATCAACTATATTGGTGCTGGTACAGTGGAATTTTTGCTAGACCAGTCTGGTCAATTCTACTTTATGGAGATGAATACCAGGATTCAAGTAGAACATCCAGTCACAGAAGTAATTACAGGACTTGATTTAATTGCCGAGCAAATTAAAATTGCCCAAGGTGAGAAATTACAACTAAGTCAAAAACAGGTAAACTTTAATGGTCATGCCATAGAATGTCGCATTAACGCTGAAGACCCAGAGCATAATTTTCGTCCTCATCCAGGTCGTATTAGTGGATATTTACCACCAGGAGGCCCGGGAGTTAGGATGGACTCTCATGTTTATACAGATTACGAGATTCCACCCTATTATGATTCGTTAATTGGTAAATTAATAGTCTGGGGGCACGACCGTCCTACTGCTATTCAGAGGATGAAACGCGCTCTCAGAGAGTGTGCGGTGACCGGGGTTCCGACTACTATAGGTTTTCATCAAAGAATTCTAGAGAGCCCAGAATTTATTCGAGCGGAAGTCTATACTAACTTTGTTGAAAATATGATGAACCAACAAGCAAAATAATTCCCAAATAATCGGGTAAGGGGTTTGTTTAAATAAGGTATTCAACAATCTAGATATCATTTTGCTTGTCTGTCGAATCATAAGATATTTTCAGTCTGAAAAGAATAAAGATACAGCTATTTTTATCCTTGTTTGAGATAGCTAACCTTTATAGTTTCGGATTTTGGGGATAACTTCACTTTTAGCTACAGCATCATTTTCAATAAACCTTGCTGACCCAAAAGCATCTCTCGCAACAAGCTGAAAATACCCACCCAAATAATTGGGCTAATATCTACCCCACCTAAAGGAGGCACAATTTTTCTTGTGGGAGCTAAGAATGGTTCTGTAGGCCAAAAAATCAAATTAAATGGAAATTGATTAATATTTACCTGGGGATACCATGTCAGAACAATTCGGAAGATAAATAAGAAAGTCATTAACCCCAGGATAATGCCTAGAGTCCAGTTAGCTAATGTCAGATAGTCCATAAAACCAGCTAAAATTTAACTTTTGTAAATAAAATCAATCTTATTGTATTGCAAATTATTAAGCCAGACTAATATTCTGCAAACCTGAAACTCAACCGAATGCTTTATCGTAGTCTACCTTCTTTTCTTGATAACAGCGAAACGATGGAATTAACGAATGCTCAGTACAAGCATCCTGAAAATTAGACCTCCTTCCAGATGTTAGGAAAAAATTTTGACTAAATGGATTAATATTGAAAACTAAAGGAAATCAATTTTTGTAACAAAGGGTAATAATTTATGACTCCTTCTTTATCAAACTTCTTCTTCAGTCTGTTGGCAGGAACTTTAATTGTAGTGATTCCAGCTACAGTTTTTCTGATATTCGTCAGCCAAAAGGACAAAGTTACCCGTTCCTAGACTCTAGATATTTTTCTTTGTGACTCAAAGGTTAATTAACACTAATGGAGAAGACTTTCTTCTATAAAATTAACCTGACCTTTATTTTAAACCTCAGCTAAAGTAAAGGGTAGGCAGCGATCAAATTGTCCAACCCCTACAAACTGAGGTTTTTCTTTGTTAAATTGAGAATGTATTATCAAACAAACACAAATATTAAGTGAAATTTATATATAAAAATAGCTTGAAGCCTTGAAAGCAGGCTAGGGTTAAGATTCTTAACCCAAAAGGCTAATTTGTGACTGATTAGGAGATTTATAATGGTAAATTTAGGATTCGGATTTCAGACCCTCATGGGAGTAATTCTGGCCTTAGCTGGAGCTGGCCTCTACTTTTTGCGTACATGGCGTCCGAAGTTAGCAAGAGATCATGATATTTTCTTTGCAGCAATTGGTCTATTATCTGGAGGTATTTTAGTATTTCAGGGTTGGCGACTAGATCCAATTTTAGCTTTTGGTCAATTCTTATTAACCGGTTCTACTATATTCTTTGCAGCAGAAGCCATAAGTCTAAGGGGAGTTACAACTAAGCAAGCTAGAGAACGCACACCTGTTGTAGATGAAGAAAGGTCAGTTAGTCCTGTTTATAGCTATGCAGAAACAGAGTTCGATGAACTAGAGCCTTATGAAGAATATCCTGCTAAACGTCGGATCAGAGGTGCTGAAGATTATCGTTCTTCTAGATCAGATTATTATGAAGATGACTACCGCCGTCGTCCTCCTAGTCGCAGAAGTAATTATGATAGACCCGGAGAACCAAAACCAAAATTACGCAAGCGTAGTACTACCCTAGAAGATTACCCAAGGTCATCTGAAGATTGGGAAACTTCTATAGATTCAGAGAACAGGCGAGCTCGCTCTCGTAGTCGGGAAAACTTTGGTTATACAAATGGGCAGGAAAATAGACAACCTCGTTATAGTAATCAAGATAGCTCCGAAACTAGAACTGATGAAGAAAGAGTAGCCCGTGGCCATAGTAGTAGGTCTACTCCCATAGCAAATTATTCGGAAGAAAGACCTCCTAGAACTAGGAAAATTGCTTCTCCAGAAGCATCATCTTCTGGTAGAGAAGTGACACCTACAGATTATGTGGAGTATACCCCTATGGACTCTGCTGATAATGATATTGATGGTTCTACAAACTATTAATAGGAGTAGGAATGAGGCGGATATAGTTATTTTCACTGGTATTTCATTGCTAAAGTTAAAGATGAAAATTTCTAGTTTCCTCATTCCTTATATTCTTTACTGTAGGTGAATATCACTTTAGTAAGGCATCTAATAGGACTAGGCGCAACTCAAAAGTCTAGGGGTCATTAATGTCCAATTCCTATTTGCATAGTACTATAACTATCAAAACTAAACTATAAAAAATTAAAATCTTGTACTTCTACCGATGATTAGTTACTGAAAAACTAGGTTAATAGGAAGATTTATTACTCAAAGTTAGCATAAAAAATACTGAAAAATGTAGTTGCGTTATTGAACTATAGATTATGATTTATTTAAAGCTAACAAAAAAGGCAAAATTACAGAGAAACACAGGATAATTAAATATAAAATAAAAAAAGGTAATGCCTACAGTTAGTTATCCACTATCAGCTATAAAGAATTCAAGGCAATTAAATTAAACTAGAATTAAGCAATACTTGTAAGCACTGGTTTAGTAATAATAACTTCTACATCCATAAGCATTGGAATTATAATTTTGACGATATTTGATGAGTTGCGAAAATCCTAACTTGTTGAGACAAAAGAATTATTATAAAGTAAATTAATAAGTAGTTTAGAGCAGTAACAAAGTTGAATATAACTTGAATAAAAATTGTATTCATCACTAATACCAAGCGTGATAAATTTCTGCTACAAATAGTTACTGCTACTTAGGAAATAGGTATAAAGAAATATAGAATTGGCGATCTACAGTAAGGAAGAATGGAATCTAACCATTTTTTTTCTGTTGAGTCTCTATTCTTACTCTAAAGAGAGATTAAAATCAAATTCTTTGATGGGTCAAGCTTATTTGTAATATTATTTTTTTCACGCTTGGTATAACTAATTGTTTGGTTATATAAATTAGATTTTACAAGCAACAATGAATGTCAAACTTTTGCAAAAAGCTACATTAGGAATATTAGTAGTAGGTGTAAATTTCACTAACTTTTCTGCCGTTAATGCTCAAATAAGACCCGATAAAACCATAAAAATTTGGCACAAAAACCAAACAGAATCAATACTTGCTCTTAGTATAGAAGAACAAACTAATATTCGTGTTTATCAACGAGCAAATCAAGCCGTAGTCTCCATAGATACAGATAAAACAAACGGTAGCGGTACAATTATCTCTCCTGATGGAATGGTATTGACTAATGCTCATGTTGTATCCCAAGGTGGTATGGTACAAATCACTTTAGCAAATGGAAGAAAAGTTAAAGCAGATGTTATAGGATTTGGTGAAAAAGGTTTAGACTTAGCAGTTCTAAAAATTAGAGGAGAAACAAACCTTCCCACAATTACAATAGCTCGTCCTGGTTATACAAAAGTAGGTCAGCGAGCTTTTGCCATTGGCAATCCTTTTGGTAGATTTCAAGGTACTCTTACTGTGGGAATAGTTAGTCGCATAGACCAAGAAAGAGGTTTGATTCAAACAGATGCAGCGATTAATCCTGGCAACTCTGGGGGACCATTATTGAATAGTGCTGGAGAACTTATAGGTGTGAATACTGCTATATTTACTCGTGGTCAATTAGGGGGTAACATTGGTATTGGCTTTGCCATATCTATAGATAAAGTCCCAGAGTTTCTCCAGGCAGTTCGAGAAGGACGAGCACCTTTAGTCGCTCAACAGCAAACTGCGATATTTGATGAACAGCTTGCTAAACAATTAGACCTTAATGCTTTAATAGAAGTAAAAGGCAATTTGGATAGAGAGTCTAATGTATTACCTGTAGACAATAGTTACTACGATCTTTACGCTTTTGAAGGTAGAGCAGGTCAAAAAATTTCTATTGACATGAGCAGCAATCAAATAGATTCCTACTTAATTTTATTAAACTCAAACGATCAAGAATTGGCTCAAGATGATGATAGTGGTGGAGAGAAAAATGCCAGAATTATAATTACATTACCAGAGGATGGAACCTATAAGTTATTAGCAAATTCTTATGAAGCAGGAGAGTCAGGAGAGTATGAGTTGAAAATTGAAACAACTTCACCTAGAATTAGACCTTTCTTTGAACGAGAAAGAATTAACTATTATAGATAGATTGAATTGTCTAAAAATTCCTCTACTATAGCAATGACTATCAAGAGTAAAGTACAAAATTCCTGTGTTTGAGGTTTGAGAGATAAGAAAGAAAAAAGATAGGTATACCTTATTAGCCTCAGAAACGCTATATTGATTTGTAGAGAAAAATATCAAATCAAAAAAATATAGTAGAGGTTGAGAACTGAACCATAAATAGAATAGACTCAAAAAATTCACAATGACTTGATAAAAGCCAAATAAAACATTTAATAAACTCAAAAGTCAGCATTAGTTTGGAAATAAAAAAATGAGTAGGTTGAAACTATCTAACTACTGACTAAAATCCACTCTAAACTTTTTTAGTTAATAATTATTTGTGATTATTTCCCACTATGCTAGTAGGCTAGTTGGAGAATTTAAGTAATATATTTGAGGTGATTAATGCGTCAAGCAAGATTTTGGGCGATCGCTCCTTTTAGTCTACTAACTATTTTGGGAAAACCTTTACTTTCCCCTCTAGTTCCACTTCATCAAGTGGTTGTTAATCCTAGTTACATAAATAAAATTTTAACGAAGTCGGAAATTTTAGCCCAGGATACTTCATCTCCAGAAGAGAGCCCATCACTAGAAACTACTCCGACTCCAGAAGAGAGCCCATCACTAGAAACTACTCCGACTCCAGAAGAGAGCCCATCACTAGAAACTACTCCGACTCCAGAAGAAAGTCCATCATTAGAAACTACTCCGACTTCAGAAGAAAGTCCATCACTAGAAACTACTCCGACTCCAGAAGAAAGTCCATCACTAGAAACTACTCCGATTCCAGAAGAAAGTCCATCACTAGAAACTACTCCGACTCCAGAAGAGAGTCCATCACCAGAAATTACTCCCCCCACCCAAGAACAAGAAGTTATATTACAGCAAGAAGGAACACTTGGTGATGGAGACTTAGTGCTGCCATCCGATGAAAGTATTTATGATGAACATACCTTTGAAGGTATAGAAGGCCAGGTAGTAAATGTAACCTTAGAAAGTCCTGATTTTGATACTTATTTAGCAGTCTTTAGTCCCACTGGTGAACTACTTGGAGAACATGATGATGTTAATCAGAAAAATACAAACTCTCAACTAACAATTACCTTACCTGTGACAGGTAAATATCGTGTAATAGTTAACTCTTACGATAAAACAGGTAGGGGTGAGTATAATCTGAAAGTAATTCAATCAGGAGAAACATCTGATTTATAACATCTGAAACAAGTGAATGGCTAATAGCTAATATCTAAATAAAGTCTAAAGACTAGATATTAGCTATTAACCATACAAGAAATAATACAAATAAAACTTAATTTGGCTAGCGTAAACCTATCCAAGAAAACAAATCTTGATGAGTAAATACTTCCAGTAATAATAAAATAAAAAATCCTACCATAGCAAACCTGCCATTGATTCGTTCTGCATAAGTATTCCAACCAAAAGCTGGTTCAGCGAGGTTGGCAGTTGTGACTTTTTTTGTAGGTTCTGAGCTAGTAGATGAAGAAGTAGAATTTTCCGACATAATTATTGATAGAATTTTTTACATTATACTATTTCTCAAATGAATAAAATAACTAAGTTTTCAATTTTAGGAATCTAACTATAAATAGGGATAAGGCAATAAAAAAATACTTTAGAAACTGCTTGAGAAGTATTGCATAGAAGCGATGAATCCTAAAACCTAACCCCCCTGCACGCCTTCCCTACAAGGGAATGAGAGTTTCAAAGCTTCTCTCCTAGCGGGAGAGAGGTTTTTATGAGTTTACAAACAGCTTCTCAGGTGATTAAAATGAGAATAACTACAGAATCAATTTAATATATATTTAATTACCATTAGTAAATCTTTTAAATATAAAATAAATTTTGAAGTAAAAACTTGCCCTAAAATTGAATTTTCTGGTATTTATGAGTGCTAACTCCTAATTCCTGGCTTCTATTAAAAAACTTAATCTTGAGAAATGTACAAAATAGTTTATATCTAAATTCAGAGGTATAAGTTATTATTTTGCCACAGTATATTTATTATCTAAGCTTTTTACTGATTCAATTAGCGATCGCACGGTTTTAGTTCCCTCAGAAGGTTCAAAAGTTAAAGGAAACTTACCCTTGGCCAACATTCTTAATCCCAAAGGTCCCAAACTACATAACCCTTGAATATCTCGAAAATAGTTACCAACTACTTGAATACCAAATTTTCTTTCATCGATCCAACCCCCATCCTTAACCAAATCAATTAATACTTTTCGGTGGCGAATAGAACGACTAGCTTGTTGGTCTTTACGAGCAAGAACTTCTTGTTTAATCTTACCTATTTGCTCCATAGGTGAAACTTCCATCGGGCAAACAGAATTACAATAATAACAACGGGTACAACCCCAAACTCCTGCAGTATCAAGATTATATTTTTCTAATCTTTTTTCTGTTTGGTCGTCCCGCGAATCAGCTACCATTCTGTAAGCTTTCGCTAAGGCGTGCGGTCCAACAAAAGCTGGATTAACTTCACGAGCATTACATTCAGAATAACAAGCCCCACAGAGAATACAATTACCTGTTTGATTTAATTTATCCCGTTCAGCAGGAGTCTGTAAAAATTCCCTTTCTGGAACCTTTCGTGCTTCTGTACTTACATAAGGTTCAACTGCTTCTAGATTTTGCCAAAAGCTACTCATATCTACTACTAAATCTTTAATTACTGGCATATTGTTCATAGGAGAAATAGTTATTTCTGGAAGATATTTGGCAGTAGTATTATTAGTAGAAAGATCGTAATTATTATCAGCTATTTTTTCTAGTCTAGCTAATTCATTTCCAATATTTTCTTTGCAAGCTAAAGCTGAACGACCGTTTATTCGCATCCCACAACTACCACAGATAGTATTTCGGCAGTTTTTACGAAAAGCTAATGTTCCATCTTGTTCCCACTTAATTCGATTGAGGCATTCTAAAATTGTATTGCCTGGTTCAACTTCTAGGGTGTAAGTTTGAACTTTGGGTTCAGTATTTTGATTTTGTCTAACAATATTAAAATTAACTTTCATAGATGATAATTTGATCGGTATATTCTATTAGTTTAGCCAGGGTAGTTAACTATAACAGTTATTATAAGTATTTAGGAATGAGAATTTATTAAGCATGAAGTATCAAGGTATTTTTTATAAATTTTAGGAAAACTAGATATTATTATTTAACAAGGAGATTAATTATTCTTAGACTTGTCCAGATAACTCACTTAGATACCTAAAATCAAGAATGATAGAGTTTTAAAAAATTTAGCATACTATCAGTTTGGGATTTATATTTAATGATATCTAGTTTAGTTTACCTCAAAAGCATATCAAAATCAATAAGTGTTTTCGATAAACTAGTAACGCTACCCGGAAGTCAGAATTCAGAATTCAGAAGTTTTGATTGGAAAGGCTTTGAGTATTTTGTCACTGGTCACTGGTCACTTATTTCCGTCATCCTGCACTAGTAACTTAGCCACTAATCTAGTGCTATGCACAAAAACAGATAAAAGTTTTCTAATTTTTGTCTTTATTTCATCTTTGATGAAAGGTTAAGTGATGAAAGGTTAAGAAAAATTGACAAAGAAAAAAATAATAAAATCCTTATAATATAGCACTTTTTTGCATGATTGTGAAAAAAGTCTTGGAATTACGAAACAAGTAATAGGGCTCATAATATCAGGATTTTGATATAGTGGCTAGATTTTTGATAAATCATTTAGGATTACTACCAAATGAAAAACAGTAATTTACAATAGTAAGAAAAGTCAATAAAGCAATTAAATATTCTGCTAGCCAGACCAAATAATTAGAGTCAAGCATAATGAGTGATGATATTATACCCCAACTGCCAAAAGCTCCTCTATCCCGTCGTACAGCAGCATTCAGCATAGATGCTGGAGTGGTTTGGTTTATTAGTGCCATAATTAGCAATAATTGGTTCACCTTTATTTTATTTTTTGTGGTACTTTGGATCGCTATACGAGTGCTAATGGTCTACAAAAACCAAGGTCAAAGTATAGGGCACTTTGCTCTAGATATGAAAGTTTTAGATACTAGATACCAAAGAACTCCTGGTATCCTAGAATTATCAAAGCGAGAAGGAATTTTAGCACTAGCTGGGTCATTTGCTATGCTAGGGGTGAGTAATTTGACATCAGGAAATGCGGCTGTTTTACTACTAATAATGCCCTTATTTCTGGACTTTACAGTAGCTTTGGTAGATATTGAAAGGTATCAGCAAGCTTTCCATGACAGAATATCCCAAACTATAGTAGTGGGAACTATGCGTGGTTACTCTCTAGATATTAAGCTGAGGTGGTTACTTGACGAAGCCAAGCGTTATATGAGAAAATAATAATTTGTGTTTAAGATTAATGGAAAGTGAAATATGGCTAAAGGGGTAAGAATTATTATTACACTAGAGTGTACGGAGTGTAGAACTAATTCTGATAAACGTTCACAAGGTGTTTCTAGGTACACAAGCACTAAAAACCGTAGGAATACAACAGCAAGATTAGAGTTGAAGAAATTCTGTACTCACTGTAATAAACATACAGTTCACAAAGAAATTAAGTAAAACGTCAGTGAGTATTAAAAACAATAGACAGCTAAAACGTAAACAAAAATAACTAACAAATAATTAGCAATGAATTACTACCGTAAAAGAGTATCACCAATTAAACCAGGAGAACCCATCGACTACAAAGATGTTGAATTACTGAAGAAATATATTACAGAAAGAGGAAAAATTCTGCCAAGAAGAATCACAGGTTTAACATCCAAACAGCAAAGAGATTTGACAAAAAGTATCAAAAGAGCCAGATTAGTGGCATTGTTGCCTTATGTTAATAAGGAGAGCTGAATATCGGGAGGTTTGAGACTGGAGATGTTGGGAAAATTAGAAAAATTTTAATATATAAAACCCAACATTATTCAAAAAATATTCTGTTATAGTGGCAGTTTAATGGATAAGTAATTGAAAGTGAATTATTAAGCCAGTTAGTGTAAATTTAGGGTGATCGACTGTTAAACTTGAACTGTAGAAAGTTGTTTTTTTGTAGAAAATTTTGATTCCGATAAAATAAACATCAAGTTAATGGATAAAAAATTGAGTTAAGTGTCAATGTATTTAATCCTTAAGTTGTTAGTTGGAATTAGTAAATGAAAGTTGTTGATAGATATATAATTAGACAAAAATATCAGTATTGACGGGTGTCTTATGATTTAGTTTTTTCGACGTAAAAACTTATATAGACTCCCTAATTATTACTGCGGTCAACAATTTTTTTTACTGGTGAAATTCTGGATTCAACTTAACTATATTACTATACTAAGAATAGTGATTCTTATATATAGCCTTGCCGAGTAAATTATCAAAACAAATGATTAAATATAACGCAAGTCGATTAACCTTAGGTAAATATCAGAGTAAAAGAATATAGTAAGCATTCAGCTATAGTAAGCATTAAGCTTTTCCTGTAGAATGCTATTTAAGCAGCTTTTGAAAGAATCAAGCAATTACCAAAATAAACTGATTACCTTTTTATTCGTAAATCTTATTCTTCTTGGAGGCTAATTATTCCTTGGGAAACAGTTAATAACTTAACCTTTAACGTAGTCCCTCTGTAAAAGGCTAGCTGACGGCTGAATGGTTACAGAATCTCAAACAAGATTATAGAAAAAACCACAACCCAGACAAAGCTTAAGAAAACTTACACAATATAAATTTTAAGATAAAGTGGAGAAGGGAAGATTAATAGAATTTAGACTGCACGGAGAGCGACGACTAGCTGTGGCAGAACGTCCTGATGGTAAAAAAAACTGGGTCGTGGTAGAAGCAAATGGTAGGTCTAATAGTATACCCCCAAAGCAAATAAGTTATGAAGTAGCAGGAGAAAGTTACAAATCATCAGAAATTCCCCAATTTCTTCAGGAAGTAGAAACTTATCTAGACCCTTCAAGTTTAGAAGTAGCATGGGAACTGCTAGTAGAAGAAGCAGAAACAGTAAATCCAGCAGAAATGGCACTATTGCTATTTTCAGAACAAACACCAAGCCAATGTTACGCAGCACATATATTATTATCAGACGATAAACTCTACTTCAAGCAAAAAGGCGATCGCTACGAACCCCGTCCCCTAGCTCAAGTAGCAGAAATCAAACATCAACAAGAAGTCCAAAAGCAACGAAAACAAGAATTAGAAAACTTTTTACTTCGAGTACACAACCGATTAGCAGGAGAAGAGGTGGACTGGCAACAAAGTGATTATAATCGCCTAGATGCCATAGAAAAATTTGCGACTCACGGAGAAGAAACCTCTCATCGGAACCAGGCCATGGAGACCTTGGCTATCTTAGAACTACCAGAAACTTCAGAAGCAGCGTTTAAACTATTAGTGGATCTAGCTATATGGAGCGAGCATGAAAATTTATATTTGCGACGTAGCCAGATTCCAACACATTTTTCTACCAAGGTACTAGAAGTGGCCAAAAGCTGCCTGCAATCCCTCCCACCAGATCCAGACACAAACCGTTTGGACTTAACCCATCTCAAAGTCTATACAATTGATGATGAAAGTACGCGAGAAATAGATGATGGTCTGAGCATAGAATTTTTAGAAGATGGTCAACAACGGATATGGGTGCATATAGCTGACCCCACTCGTTTACTGACTCCTGGTGATGAGTTAGACCTAGAGGCCAGACGCAGAACTACTACTTTATATTTACCTACTGGTATGGTTCCTATGTTTCCCTCAGAGTTGGCAACGGGACCAATGAGTCTAATTCAGGGACAAGTTTGCAGCGCTTTGAGTTTTGGCATTCTTTTAGATGAAACTGGGGGAGTTATAGATTACAAAATTCATGCCAGCTTAATCAAACCCACCTACCGCCTCACTTATGATGATGTGGATGAAATGCTACAGTTAAAAATTAAGCCAGAACCAGAAATTCATGCTCTGAATGACTGGGCTAAACAAAGATTTAAGTGGCGACAGTCACAAGGCTCGATTAGTATCTATATGCCAGAGTCAGTAATTAAGGTTAAAAATGAAGGTGAAGAAATAACAGTAGAGGTTTTGGATGATTCACCATCAAGGCAGCTCGTAGCAGAGATGATGATTTTAGCAGGGGAAGTAGGGGCAAAATATGGTCAAGAAAATAATCTTCCTCTACCTTACCGCAGTCAACCTCAACCGGAACTGCCGCCAGAGTCAGAACTAATGTTGTTGCCAGCAGGCCCAGTTCGTTCTACAGCTATGCGTCGATGTATGCCTAAAAGTGAGATGGGTACTATACCTGCTCGTCATGCAAGTTTGGCTTTAGAAACTTATGTTCAGGTAACTTCTCCTATTCGGCGTTATAGCGATTTATTAGCCCATTTTCAGATTAAAGCTCATTTGCGGGGAGATCCTTTACCTTTTACTCCAGATCAGATGCAGGAAATGGTGATGAGTTTAGTTCCTGCGGTGAAAGAAGCTTCTAGTGTGGAAAGGTTTACTAACCGTTATTGGGGTTTGGAATATTTACGGCGTAATTCTGATGAGGTTTGGCAGGCATTGATAATTCGCTGGTTGAAAGAAGAAATTAATCTAGGGTTAGTTTTGTTAGAAGAGTTGGGCTTAGAGTTGGCGATGCGGTTTGGTAGATCGGTTGAAGTGGGCGATCGCTTGGAGGTGAAGGTTGCTCATGCTGATCCTCGTAAGGATGAAATTATATTCCAAGAAATAATTTCGACTGTAGCAGAATCAACAAGAGAGGGAGTAGGGAGTAGGGAGTAGGGGAGTGTGAAGAGTGTGGGGAGTTCGGTAGTGGACTGTTTTATCTAAAATAGTCCATGAGTAATTAATGAATAGACTAACAAAGCTAAAACTGTGCAGATCGTTTTTTTCGTATAGTTTGTTATGGCAAGGTTTGAGCTTTTTTTTCTAATGCAACATTTGGTCATGGTGTACAAGTAATGATTTTTGCTCTTTTACCGATCTGTAAAAGTGCTTGAGAAAATGAATTAACTATTTCCCTATAGGCAATAGTTGGAAAATTTTACTATCCATCACCTCTGGCGGAGTGCTTCAGCAAATAAATTAACTATTGTTCTATAGACAAGAGTAAGAAAATTTTACTACTCATCACCTCTGGCTGGGTGCTTGAACAAATGAATTAACTATTGCTCTATACGCAATAGCTGAAAAATTTTACCACCCATCACCTCTATCGGGGTGCTTGAGCAAATGAATTAACTATGGCTCTATACGCAATAGCTGAAAAATTTTACTATCCATCACCTCTGGCTGTGTGCTTGAGCAAATGAATCAGCTATTGCTCTATACGCAATAGTCAGAAATTTTGACTACCCATCTCCATCTTGCGGAGTGCTTGAGCAAATAAATTAACTATTGCTCTATACGCAATAGTTGGAAATTTTCACTATCCATCACCTCCGGCTGGGTGCTTGAACAAATGAATTAACTATTGCTCTATACGCAATAGCTGAAAAATTTTACCACCCATCACCTCTGGCGGGGTGCTGACAGCAATGAATCAACTATTGCTCTATACACAATAGTTAGAAATTTTGACTACCCATCTCCATCTTGCGGAGTAGCAAATGAATTAACTATTGCTCTATACGCAATAGTCAGAAATAAGGAGAAAGTTTAGAGACCAAGGAAGAGTTTAGAAGCCAAACCTACGTTATCGTTAACTCAGCTTCAAAGCATTCATCGCTGCCCTAATTAAATTAAAAAAACGAGCTTCAGAAACATTGACCTCTTTAGCATCATTTCGACTTTTTCCTAACAAACCAAATTTTTTTCCCTGTTGAATTGCTAAGACTTCACCACGGGAATTTCTTATTCTTAATTCTTGTGTATCTCCGATTTGATAAAGACTGCAAGTATAGGGGCGATCGCTGTAAGAAAATTCTGCTTTTTGAGGAGGAGTAGATGAGTTTTGGTGATGGGAAATTTCTATAGGTAAACGTAAACCAACTAATTCTAATTCAATATTAGTTTGAAAATTCCAAGTATTTTCCTTTAACTGATAAGCAATATCAACTAATTGAGGTAAAGGAAAATAATCTCCCCAACGCCAAGCGATCGCCTGAATTTCTGTTTCTCCTTTAGCTAAAGTTAATTTAATATGACCTTTACCGACAATTCTTTGTTGAGAAATTCGTACATTCCGACTCCAAAATATAGGAGCTTTATTTTCGATTCCGCAGGGATGAAGTAAATCTATTTGACGAAATAAGTCAAAATTAAGTTCTGGAAATTCTGCTTCACCATCAATAGTAACCAACGGTTTTAACTGATTAATTTCTAAACATTGAGAAGCAAATTCACTCAAACGGGAGCGAAATTTATCTAAATTTTCTCCAGGCAAAGAAAAACCGCCTGCTGCTTTATGACCACCATATTTTCCTAATAACTCGTCACAAAATTGTAACGCTTCAAAAACGTGAAATTCAGGAATACCACGAGCAGAACCCCGAATTGTGGAAGCTAAGGTCATCCCTACATCTGTGGCCAAATCTGTGTCTACCTCTTCCTCATAACTGCCAATAAAAACAGGCACGCCATAACGTTCCACTAACCGAGAAGCAACAATACCAATAACCCCATGATGCCACCCTGGTTGCACAACTACTAAAACCCTTTCCTGCTGTAAATTTATTTGACTCTCTTCGCACCAAGCGATCGCCTCTGCTTCAATTTCTGCACACAACTCTTGTCGTCGTTGATTAATTTGTTCACATTGCATCGCCCTTTCTAAAGCTATGCCCATATCATTTGTAGTTAAAAGTTCAATCACAATTTGCGGGTCAGCGATACGCCCCACAGCATTGATACGAGGGCCAAGACGAAAGCCAATATCATCAGGTTTCAGAGATTTTTGATTATTAGTTTGTTTAGTATTTCCCTGCTCTTGTGCTTTAACACCGGATACTTGAATTAATGCTTGCACTCCCGCTAACTGGGAGCGGGGTAAAAGTTGTAACCCTCGTTTCACCCAGCGACGGTTGACTCCAGTTAAAGGTGCTAAGTCAGCAATGGTGCCGAGGGTAAATAATTCTAACAGAGGTTTAATTAAACCATCGAGTTTTCCCAGACGTTGTGCTAGAGATACTGCCAAAATATAAGCAACTCCTACACCTGCAACACTGCGATAGGGAGAATTTTCTGAGATTAATTTAGGGTTGAGGATAGCGTTAGCAGGTGGTAGGTTAGGTGGAATATCGTGATGGTCAGTAATAATAATATTTAGACCTAATTCTCTAGCTTTGGCAATAGGTTTATAAGCAGCAATACCATTGTCTACAGTTAGGATAAGACTAACTCCTTCTTGATGAAACTCTTCGACGATGCGTTCGTTGATACCATAACCTTCCTGCATCCGACTGGGGATGGCATAGTCAACTTTTGCTCCCAGGTGTTTGAGAGTACGTAATAATAAAGCAGTGCTGGTCATTCCATCTGCATCATAATCACCACAGATAGCAATTTTTTGCTTTTGTGAAATTGTGATTTCTAATAAATTTAGACTGATATCTAAGTCGGGAAATTCTTGTATTGGAGAAGGTAATTTGATTGACTCAGGGTCTAAAAATGCTTGTGCTTGTTTTATAGTAGAAATATCACGATTAATTAATGTTTGAGCTATTAAGGGTAATATTTCTAAGCTCTTAGATAATTGTTGGGTTGTTTCTCGTTGCTCTTGATGTATTAACCATCTTTGGTTAGGTAGTTTTTGCTGTTTGGTTTGGCCGTGAGATTTATTTTGCACAGTATTTTTAATTCAAAAGTTAATAATTTTTCAGTTGATAATTAATTCTTTGTCTTAGAATAACATTGTGACAAAATAATTTTTGATGTACGAGATAAATATGCTAATAAAGTTTAAGAGTATAAAAATTTGTGGTAGCAATATTGCTCCGTTTTAAACCTCTAAACGTCAACATTTAGCTATTAATATTCAGCTTTTCCTACGAAATACCACGCACATGGCTTTTGTCAAGAATAAAGCAAATCTAAAGTTAGCTAATGACCAATTTCATTTGCTGGGGATGCTGTACAAACAGAACTTTTAATTCTCTTTAGAGACTAATTCCTTTTCCTTCTTTCCTCTGATAATGAGTTAATGATTCATAGTTGTTAACGGAGTTCCTCCCCAGGAGGCTAGCTAATGACTGATGACTGTTTGCGAAGCATTGGGGAGAAAATGCTTACTTCCAAATTATGAAAATTTTCTAAATAATGAAGAAATTAAAAAAATTTACCGAAAATAATATTCGGATGCTAAAATTTTAGTAGTCTATCGTAATAATTTTAGAAATGACTCATTTAATTCAAATGCAAATGAACTGTGCTTGTGAATCATGTTCGTGCATTTTTTGTCCGATAGTTGCAGTAACTGTTGTCTCCATGCTATTTTTTGCCCTTAAAAAGGTTTTGAGTCCAATCAATAGTCAACCATCAATAAATAGTAGCTATATTAATGAGAACGTTAATCAGTACAACTGATTTAACTACGAAATTCAATCTGTGACAGACTAGATATTTTGCAGATTTTTGTTTGACTTTTGATTAATAACTTGCCATATATTATCACTTCATAATTTTCAGGGTGAACTTCTACTTATAAGAAAAATTATTATTAAGCTGTTCTTTCATTTATTTGTATCTAATTTTTTTATTTTTGAAGAAGAGAATGCCGAGAAGTATTTCTTTTTGCGATTAAAAAAGCTCTCCACAAATACATAACACTACACAAATAGATTAGGACATTTATAAATTCTCAAACTCACTCAGAGATTACTTTTGACTTTTGGCTTTTGACTTGCATGTAGCGCTACACTGCTATGCGCTTTAATCAGATGTTGAAGCGTACTTGATACTTCTGGGAAAAACGTTATTTTGCAGAAGGTTTTCCCAATACTGACCAAGAAATACCTCTCCCCAACCCCTCTCCTTGCAGGAGAGGGGAGAAACTCCCCCTCCCCTACTAGGGAAGGGGGAAGGGGGTTAGGTTTTTCATGGAAATGGAAACCCCAAGGCAGCTAAAATGCGTGAGGGTTTTTTCTATGACTTTAGTAATTATAGTAGTTATGAATGTTTGACTAATGATGGTCTAACTCAATGGCATCCAGCTTTTTTACGCTTGGGTAATACTCTGGAGGAATGTGCCAGAAAGTAGAAGCGTTTCTGTCGTCGCTATCGGTCAAAAAAGAAGTCCCCTAGAAAATGCGACTCAGTAAGTAGATTTCTAGAGGATGTTATGATTGAGTCTGCGGGTAAGAGGCGATCGCTAACTAAACCTCAGTCTTCTCCTTTTGTTCTCCCCCCGTACCAGTTATCGGAAAACTCCGAACTGACAAGGGTAGTGAGTCAATTTTTCAGGGCAAACAGACCTAACGTTGTTGAGTTGAAAGAATTTTGATAATTGAGTTTGAGCAATGTTATTGCACGAAGACCTTATCAAAGGAATTAACCTATATGTGGGACTCCATGTGCCGAAGTCCACTGTGAAAAATGTACGAATACATGCCCTATAGCCCCTCCATTGACTTTATCCAGAGACTCCTCGGACAATTCCTCCATTCCGTATATCTTTCCTTCACCTCCAGTTGTGGGTGATTGTTTTTTTTGGTTTTGTTGTTTTTTGTTTTGTTTTGACTTGTACATTCTCTTTCTTTTCTCTCCTTGTTTCTTAGTTGATCCTAAATACAATATACAAAAATATACAAATATACCATTTATCGCCAATAGTATTTTCACAACTTTATTAGATAGTTATTTGGAAATTAAAATTTAAACAACAGATAAAAAAAAACCTCCACCAACAAAGGTAGGAGGTTTAATTTAATTAATCTACTCAACCAGAGTTTAGCTAATCTCTAAAAGTTAACCAAACTTACCAGCAGTCGAGGCTATCAAGAACGCCGCGTAAGTCAGAACATAACCCACCGTGAAGTGAGCTAAACCAACAACACGAGCTTGAACAATAGAAAGAGCAACAGGCTTATCTTTCCAGCGAACTAAGTTAGCTAGAGGAGTACGCTCATGCGCCCAAACAATTGTTTCAATTAGCTCTTGCCAGTAACCACGCCAAGAGATGAGGAACATGAAACCAGTTGCCCAAACTAGGTGTCCGAATAAGAACATCCAAGCCCAAACAGACAAGTTATTAGTTCCATAAGGGTTATAACCGTTAATTAACTGGGAAGAGTTCAACCACAGATAATCACGGAACCAACCCATCAAATAAGTAGAAGATTGATTGAACTGAGCGAGGTTACCTTGCCATACAGACAGGTTCTTCCAGTGCCAGTAGAACGTTAACCAACCAATGGTGTTTAACATCCAGAACATAGCTAGGTAGAAAGAGTCCCAAGCAGAGATATCGCAAGTACCACCACGACCAGGGCCATCGCAAGGGAATGCGTAACCGAAATCTTTCTTGTCTGGCATTAGTTTAGAACCACGAGCATCCAACGCACCTTTAACCAAAATCAAAGTAGTTGTATGCAAACCTAGAGCGATCGCATGGTGAACCAAGAAATCTCCAGGCCCAATGGTTAAAAACAGAGAGTTAGTACCACTGTTGATAGCTTCTAACCAACCTGGTAACCATACATTACCATGGTTTGGCCAAGCTGTAGCAGCAATACTATCAGGGTTTGACAACAGCACATCCATGCCGTATAAAGCCTTCCCGGAAGCAGCTTGAACGAACTGAGCAAATACTGGCTCAATCAAGATTTGCTTTTCAGGAGTACCGAAAGCAACCACTACATCGTTATGTACATAAAGACCTAGAGTGTGGAAGCCTAAGAATAAAGAAACCCAGCTCAAGTGAGAGATGATTGCTTCTTTATGATTTAATACACGATCCAATACGTTGCCTTTGTTTTGCTCAGAATCATAATCCCGTACTAGGAAAATAGCACCGTGAGCAAATGCACCTACCATGATGAAACCAGCAATATACTGGTGGTGGGTGTAGAGCGCAGCCATTGTAGTGTAATCCCTTGCCATGAAAGCATAAGGAGGCAGAGCATACATATGCTGTGCTACCAAGGAAGTAATTACACCCAAGGAAGCTAGAGCTAAAGCTAACTGGAAGTGTAGAGAGTTGTTGAGAGTCTCATACAACCCTTGGTGAGGGAGGTTAAACTGACCTTCACTCTTACCACCAACTAAACCAGCTTTGGAGTCCAGCATTTCTTTGATGCTATGACCAATACCAAAGTTAGTCCGGTACATATGACCAGCAACTATAAAGAGAACCGCGATCGCCAAGTGGTGATGAGCCATATCAGTCAACCACAGGGACTCAGTTTGAGGATGGAAACCACCCAAGAAAGTCAAGATTGCAGTTCCCGCACCTTCGGAAGTACCAAATACATGGCTAGCAGTATCAGGATTTTGAGCATAAACGCCCCAATTTCCTGTAAAGAACGGACCTAAACCTGCTGGGTGAGGCATAGTACTTAGGAAATTATCCCAACCAACATGCTGTCCGCGAGATTCAGGAATTGCAACGTGAACCAAGTGACCAGTCCAAGCCAAGGAACTAACACCGAACAGACCTGCCAAGTGGTGATTCAGGCGGGATTCAGCATTTTTGAACCAAGCGAGACTAGGACGGAACTTGGGCTGGAGGTGTAACCAACCAGCAAACAGCATGAAGGATGCCAAGATCAGGAGGAAGATAGAACCCTGATACAAGTCTCCATTTGTTCTCATGCCGATGGTATACCACCAGTGGTAAATACCAGAATATGCAATATCTACTGGGTTAGAGGCACCTGCTTGAGTGAAAGCATCCACTGCAGGTTGACCGAATTGAGGGTCCCAAATCGCGTGGGCGATAGGACGTACATTTAGAGGATCTTTAATCCACTGTTCAAAGTTTCCTTGCCAGGCAACGTGGAACAGATTACCAGAAGTCCAGAGGAAAATGATTGCCAGATGGCCGAAGTGAGAAGCAAAAATCTTTTGGTAAAGATTTTCCTCCGTCATGCCATCGTGAGTCTCAAAGTCATGAGCTGTAGCAATCCCGTACCAGATCCGCCTGGTGGTTGGATCTTGTGCCAAGTCTTGGCTGAATTTTGGGAATTTTGTGGCCATAAATCTTTGATCTAAGTCTCGCGAGTCTTTGAGAATTTAGTGAGAATTTAGATTGAAATAGGGGATTGAGGATGAGTCAACCCCCAAGGAAGAATGTTAAAACGTTATTGGATTCTTATCCTACTGAAATTATTCGAGCCAGGAAGAATGCCCAAGTTGTAGCAATTCCACCTAGGAGATAGTGAGCTACCCCCACTGCCCGACCTTGGGTGATGCTTAAAGCACGAGGCTGAATTGCTGGAGCAACCTTTAACTTATTATGAGCCCAAACAATAGACTCGATCAACTCTTGCCAGTAGCCACGACCACTAAACAAGAACATTAAGCTAAATGCCCAGACAAAGTGTGCACCTAAGAACAACAAGCCGTAGGCAGACAGTTCTGAACCATAGGATGTAATTACATTTGAAGCTTGCGCCCACAAGAAGTCACGCAACCAACCATTGATGGTTATTGCACTTTGTGCAAAGTTACCGTAGGTAATGTGAGATACTGAACCGTCTGCGGCTACTGTTCCCCAAACGTCTGACTGCATCTTCCAGCTAAAGTGGAAAATCACAATTGACAGAGAATTATACATCCAGAACAGACCTAAGAACACATGGTCCCAACCGGAAACTTGACAAGTACCACCACGACCAGGACCGTCGCAAGGGAACCTGAAGCCTAATTCACTCTTATCTGGAATTAGACGAGAGCTACGAGCATACAGTACACCTTTGAGAAGAATCAGAGCTGTAACATGGATGGTAAAGGCATGGATATGATGAACCATAAAGTCCGCCGTACCCAATGTCATTGGCATCATTGCTACTTTGCCACCTACTGCTAATACATCGCCACCAAAAATTGGGCTAACAGATGCTAAAGCATTAGGAGCAGTATTGCCAGGAGCCATCATATGGATATTTTGTACCCACTGAGCAAAGATTGGCTGCAATTGAATACCGGTATCAGAGAACATATCCTGGGGACGACCAAACGCACGCATAGTGTCGTTGTGGACGTATAAACCGAAGCTATGGAAGCCCAAGAATATACATACCCAGTTCAAATGGGAAATAATTGCATCCCGGTGACGAATGACTCGATCCAACACGTTGTTAACATTCTTTGCTGGATCATAATCCCGCACCATAAAAATAGCACCATGTGCTCCTGCTCCCACAATCAGGAATCCGCCAATCCACATATGGTGTGTGAACAGAGATAACTGAGTTGGGTAGTCAGTAGCAATATAGGGATATGGTGGCATTGCATACATATGATGCGCCACAATGATGCTAAGGGAACCCATCATCGCTAAGTTAATTGCTAACTGAGCGTGCCAGGAAGTTGTCAGAGCTTCATAGAGACCTTTATGACCTTCACCACCAATTAGAAGTGGATCTTTGTGAGCCTCTAAGATTTCTTTCATGCTATGACCAATGCCCCAGTTTGTCCGGTACATATGGCCAGCAACGATGAATAACACCGCTAGTGCCAAGTGATGGTGAGCTGTATCAGATAACCATAAGCCACCTGTTACAGGATTTAAACCACCCTTAAAGGTTAAGAAGTCAGCGTACTCTGCCCAATTCAATGTAAAGAATGGGGTTAAACCTTTGGCAAAACTAGGGTACAACTCTGCCATCAAGCTTTTGTTCAAGATAAACTCATGGGGTAGAGGAATATCTGCTGGTGCTACCCCAGAATCTAACAACTTATTAATTGGCAGAGAAACATGAATCTGGTGACCTGCCCAAGACAAGCAACCTAGACCCAGTAAACCTGATAAGTGGTGATTCATCATTGATTCCACATTCTGGAACCATTCCAACTTAGGAGCACTTTTGTGATAATGGAACCAACCAGCAAACAACATCAAAGCAGCCATTACTAAGGCTCCAATTGCTGTGCAATATAGTTGGAACTCATTGGTTATCCCAGAAGCACGCCATAATTGAAATAATCCAGAGGTAATTTGGATTCCGTGGAAACCACCACCAACATCACCATTTAAAATTCCTTGGCCTACGATAGGCCACACTACTTGAGCACTTGGTTTAATTCCTGTAGGGTCTGTTAACCAAGCCTCATAGTTGGAAAACTTAGCGCCATGAAAATATGCGCCACTCAACCAGATAAAGATTACGGCCAGATGGCCGAAGTGTGCGCTGAAGATTTTACGTGATACGTCTTCTAAATCGCTGGTATGACTATCAAAGTCGTGAGCGTCAGCATGGAGGTTCCAAATCCAGGTAGTGGTTTTTGGTCCTCTTGCTAAAGACCGATCAAAGTGACCAGGCTTGCCCCACTTTTCAAATGAAGTAGGTACTGGGTCCTTATCTACGGTTACTTTTACTTTTGCCTCGCGCTCTGGAGGACTTATGGTCATGAAGACTCTCCTCTCCCAAAGACAATTAACTAAATTATTTATGTTGTAGATACTGATAAAAGTTGTAAAGAATTATCAACATCTTTTGCAAGTTTACAGGTTTTAACTGCTCTATTGCTGGAGTGCAACATCACACTCTTTGTTTATGCCAAAACTATACAATATTTTGGCGATAATCTGACAAATACATAGATTGGGTTTTACCAATTCAATGTAAGTGCAAACTTCTTTAGGTGATTATAGACTTGCTTAAGAAGTTTAAGTTGTATGTTTACAATTATTAAAATTTCTTGATGACGGATTAATAAAGTATGATTTGTTTTTCACAGTAGAGAAAAAAAGTCAAGGCATATAACCGGAAAGTTAACTAATCTTTAAATTTGACTATGGTCAATATGGACATTTAAACATTTTACTAAGCTCTTACAACCTTACGTCCATCTTGTTAATTAATTATCTATAATTGGGACTCATTTACAGAAGTTCCCCAGTCAATATAGATAAAATGTATATAATCCCCTATTCTCTCTAGCTGAAACCCTTGATTTTCCTTGAAGTACCTAATCTTAAATTTATAAACGTCATATCTATATATATAGATAACTACCAACTATGAAACACAAAAAAATTAGTTTGTCCTTAATAAATACTGATAAACTTTGGTTTGTCAGACTAAAGTTGCCAGTGAAGTTAGAAATACACGGCAGAGTAAGAGTCTTGGCGTTAAGCTAATTCATAGAAAAAACTTAAATGTTAACTCTAAATTTATAGGAGTATCCTCAGTGTTTGGCATAAATTTGCAAGCAACATATCTCAGAAAAATTATCACATTCCTAATTACAATAGTTTTAATATCTGGTTTAGTTAGTTGTAGCGATCGCCTCCCAGAATTACCTCAACTTCGTCCCCAAAAATCTGAAACCATATCTAAAACTAAAATATCTGAAGTTTCTCCCCCAGAAATAATTCAAAAATTACGTCAAGCAATAGACATATATCAACCCCAAATCACAATACAAAACCCACAACCAGATCAAATATTTGAAGACAATGATGTTACTCTGGAAGTCCAGGTGCAAGACTTAAATATGGGTAAGTCTGACCTAGATCTAGGATCTTATATAGAAGTAATCTTAGATGATAAACATTACACAAAAATTTATGATCTCAATGAGTCCTTTATCTTATCTGACTTAGAACCAGGTACTCATACCCTAAGAGTTTTTGCTTGTAGTCCATGGGATGAAAGTTTTAAGAACGAAGGTGCTTATGCTCAAGCTACATTTCATATCTTCACCAAAACCGCAAATAATAATCCTGCTCCAGACTTACCATTGTTAACTTATAATAGTCCGGTAGGTAGCTATGGTGAGGAACCCATTATGCTTGACTACTATCTCACCAATGCACCATTGCACTCGGTAGCGCAAGCAGATACTGAAGATGAAATAGATGATTGGCGTATTCGTGTTACTGTTAATGGAACCAGTTTCATCACCGATCAATGGCAATCAATATATTTACAAGGATTCCATCCAGGAAAAAATTGGATACAGTTAGAATATATTGATGAATTGGGTAATCCAATTAATAATGTTTATAACAATACTGTTCACCTAATTAACTACAAACCAGGTTTGGAAGATCCTCTCAGTAAAATAATTCGAGGAGAAATTTCACTAAAAGAAGCATTGAGTATCATTGATCTGGAATACATCTACGAGGAACTTGAACCTGAAATAACTCCAGAAGCAGAATTAGAACCAGTTCCTGTGACTGAAGCTATAACTGAAGAATTAGAGTCAGAGGAAACTTTTGTCGAACCTGAAATAGAAACAGAAGTAGAGCCAGAACTAGTTCCTGTGACTGAAGCGATAACTGAGGAATTAGAGTCAGAGGAAACTTTTGTCGAACCTGAAATAGAACCAGAAGTAGAATCAGTTCCTGTGACTGAAGCGATAACTGAGGAATTAGAGGCAGAGGAAACTTTTGCCGAACCTGAAGTAGAACCAGAACTAGTTCCTGTGACTGAAGCGATAACTGAGGAATTAGAGTCAGAGGAAACTTTTGTCGAACCTGAAATAGAACCAGAAGTAGAATCAGTTCCTGTGACTGAAGCGATAACTGAGGAATTAGAGGCAGAGGAAACTTTTGCCGAACCTGAAGTAGAACCAGAACTAGTTCCTGTGACTGAAGCGATAACTGAGGAATTAGAGTCAGAGGAAACTTTTGTCGAACCTGAAATAGAACCCACCTCAAAAGTCGAACCTACTGAATCAGAAGTACAACAAATACTGAAAGAAAAAATTGGCAAACTAAGGAATTGGGTTCAAGGTAGATTTAAAGGTATAAATCAAGTTACTGCAGAACAAGAAGAAACAACTCTTGAAGAAACTTTAAATTTTCCAAAAGAATCTGAAATTGAAGACTCACTTCAGGAAAATGAACCTTCTAATTTACCAGAAATAGTAGAGGAATTACCAATACCACAGTCACCAGAAGAAATAGCTCCTGAAGAAAATTCTAACCAGACTTCAAATCCAGAAGAAGTTAATAACTCTGTGGAAGATTCCTCAATGTCAGCAAATGAAGATGCTCAAGCAGAAACTACTTTAGAGTTAGAAGAAATTACTGAGGATAAACCTGAAGATGTTGTGGAATCTATACTACCTAAAAGTGATGATTCCGCACCAGAGGTTGATCTAGAAATTGAACCGGAAAATTTAGATGATTCCGTACCAGAGGTTAATCCAGAAATTGAACCAGAAAATACTTCTGATGTGGTGGAAAATTTAGATGATTCCGTACCAGAGGTTAATCCAGAAATTGAACCGGAAAATATAACTGAATAAACCAGGACTTACGAAGTACCGCTATATATAGCGTATAATTTTGTCATTATTCAAGATATACCCACTATAATTAGTGCCGTTGCGTAAGTTCTGTAAACTTTTGTATTAAGTCAAAAAATATGTCGATAAAAAACAAGTTCTACTTAATAATATCATGTCCGGATAATCAGTGATAAAAAAGTTTTTGTTTGTAGTAGGGCTTCAGCCCTAAGTATATATCGGGCTGAAGCCCTACTACGAACTTTAATTCTAACTATTCAACCGGACATGATATAACTGGTTTTTTATCAAGCAATAATTCAGGTAGGACTAACTATTGAACCTGAATAACTGGACAAAGTGCGAGTCCCCTGGGCGTAATTTAGATGGTGAAATGTGGACAAAATATGACCCACTTTGCTCATTTTCTCAGACTTCGCTAAATTTAGAAAAATATTAACTTTTAGTATTATTAATCTAATACCTATGTCTCGCGTTAGAGCTCCTGAACTGCCTCAAAATTACCCTTGGCTCAATACAGACCAACCTATATCCCTTCAATCTCTGAAAGGACGAGTGGTTATCTTAGATTTCTGGACTTACTGCTGTATTAACTGCCTCCACGTTTTGCCAGAACTAAAATTTCTTGAGCAAAAATACCCAGATAGCTTGACCGTTATTGGTGTCCACTCAGCTAAATTCGAGAATGAGAAAGAAGTGGAAAATATCCGCCAGGCCATACTTCGCTATGACGTTGAACACCCTGTTTTAGTTGATAGTGGGTCTAGAGTTTGGCAACAATATGCTGTTCGTGCATGGCCTACTTTCAAGATTATTGATCCAGAAGGATATGTGGTAGGGTCTTTTTCTGGTGAAGGTAAACGTGATGCTTTGGATGAAATTATTGGTAAGTTGATAGAAGAATATCAAAATAAAAGCAATATAGATTTTAAGGAAGTTAGTTTAATTCTGGAAAAGGAAAAGCAACCTTTAACTACACCTTTGGCATTTCCTGGTAAAGTTCTTGCTGATAGTCTTACCAATCAATTATTTGTTGCTGATACCGGACACCATCGCATTGTTGTCAGTACACTTGAGGGTGAGGTTTTGCAGATTATTGGTAGTGGAAAAGCAGGATTAATTGATGGTTCATTTGATGAAGCTCAATTTTCGGCTCCCCAAGGTATGACTTTTGATGCTAAAAATCAAGTTTTATATGTTGCTGATACAGAAAATCATGCTCTACGCAAAATAGATTTTCAAACTCAGCAGGTGGAAACTATTGCAGGTACGGGAGAACAAAGTCGTCAAATTTTACCAGATACTGGGATTGCTAAAGAAACTAAGCTTAATTCTCCTTGGGATGTGGAAAAGGTAGGCGATCGGCTTTTTATTGCTATGGCAGCTTCACACCAAATATGGTTATTGGAACTTGATACTGGTATTATTAGTATTTATGCAGGTAATGGTGGGGAATCTTGTGTAAATGGTTCTTTGACAGAATCAGCTTTTGCTCAACCTAGTGGTATTAGTACAGATGGCAATGAGTTATTTGTTGCTGATAGTGAGGTTAGTTCAGTTAGAGCTGTGGGTGTTAATGAGCATCCTAAAGTGCGTACTATTTGTGGCAGTGAGGAATTATTTGGCTTTGGAGACAAGGATGGTCGAGGTCTAGAGGTTTTGCTACAGCATTGTTTGGGAGTAGAGTATACTCAAAATTATGTTTGGGTTGCTGATACTTATAATCACAAAATTAAGCGTGTGGAATATCATGCGGGTTTATGTCGTACCATGTTAGGAGATGGTACTGCTGGTCATCAAGATGGACAAGGTATTAATTCTCGTTTTTCTGAACCATCAGGATTAAGTGCGATCGCGCAACATTTATTTATTGCAGATACAAATAATCATCTGATTCGGAGAATTGAACTAGATACACTTGAAGTAACTACCGTGGAATTTCCTGGTTTGTGCGCTCCTGATGTTTGTTTGCCTAGTTAGGATTTGGGATTGGAAGTCTTATGGGTGAGGAGTCAGGAGATGTCTATTAATTATAAAAAAGTTTTTGTTTGTAGTAGGGCTTTAGCCCTAAGATAGATATTTATCGGGCTAAAGCCCTACTACGAGCTTTAATTATTACTGTTAAACCGGACATGATATTACTTGATTAATTGCTCGCCTGATAGTATTTTACATTATTGGTATACGTTAATATCTGTTGATAAATCTATAAAATTAGAGATTTTCTTTCCTCCTTCCTCCTTATTACCGAATAATTAAGGTATAAAGCCTCTCACTCGCCGTGGAGAAACAATGAATCTATTTTCCTTTTATTCAATCCAATCCGTTTTAGGGAGAGTTCATTAATTGATAATTGATAATGGATAATTGATAATTACCTCTGGTTAAA
>NZ_JBNHER010000146.1:0-21242 GCF_050015975.1 Dapis purpurea BLCC-M126
GGCTTTAAACCAGAATTATTTAATTATTAATAATTAATAATTAATAATTGGGTAAAAGGGAATTCTGACCTAGGAGGCCAAGTGATAAGTAGGTACACAAAATTAATTACATATATTATATGAGCTTAATGCTTAGTCTTATAAAGATTCCACAGAATTAGAATAGAAATAGTTAATTAATGGATAATTACCCCTTGTTAAAGTAACGGAATTGAATCTAAATAAATCATATTAAATATATAATGGATAGTGGATAATGAAAACTATATCTAATTATCAATTATTAATTAACGGTACTTTAGCAAAAAATATGTTAAAAATAATATCAAACCTTTACTGTATAAAGGTTTTAGAGTTAATCAACCTATTCCATGATCTATCTGGGTTTGAGCCATTTATAGTTTTTTGATGTATTTCTCTTACACCCATTAGCTTTGAAGGTTTTTTGCTGCAAAAAATATCAAAGTACCGTTAATAAAAACTATCTCCCATTATCAATTGTCAATTATCCATTATCCATCGGTAAATAGAGGATTTAAATCTTTGGGGATTAATTATCAATTATCCATTGGTAAATAATTTTGTTTAGGTACTTAACTGAAATGACCTAAAATTAACATCCTCCTGAAGTTTCTCTTAACAAAGACTGCTGAATTAGTAAACTTCGTTTTTCTGACCAAGAAAAAATGCTAGTCTTACAATACATCACTAACTCTTCTATACAAATTCACTTACAGGAATTATTAAATGGATAATACAGTATACAAAGCAACTCCAAAGTGTTTTCTAAATTATAGAATGAAAAGTCCTATCAATAATATCATCAATAATTTCATACCTCAGGTTGTAAAATAATGACCTGAAATTTTTGTCAATTTCAAGTTTGAGTGTTAGGAAAATCTTATTATTATACTTTAGTCTTTTTAATTTTGACTTTTGATTTACAAACAACTATTATAGATTTATAGATTCTGAGTTGTGAAAATATGTCTGGGTGGTATAGCAACAAAAAAATTTAATTAGAAAGTGATTTTTTTTCTAAAATTATCTAGGGTTGATAAATATATACTTATTCTCGGCAACTAAAGTAGTAACTATCTTGCAAAAAAGTGCATCTCATGGTATAGGGAAAAATTATGCTGGATCAGTATTAACCCCTAGAAGTAATCAAATAATTTCTACTAATAAGGCCGCGGGTGAATATTAGATTAGAATACAATATACCTATATGATTAGGGCCAAGGAATACCAGAGCAGATGTCATTAACTTCCATATCAAGAAAACAGTCTATGCTCCAGCAAAAATCCAGATCAAAACATTTGCTTAGTGGCATAGGAATCAGAAAAAAAATAGGTTTTGGATATGCTCTGACAGTTAGTATTGCTATTGTAGGAGTTTTAACGGGGCGGATATTTGAGTTAAATTATAAACATCAAATTAGAGCACAAATAGAACAAGCTCAAGAGCAAGTAGACTTACTGACAAATCTCACAAAAAAAGTATTAAAAGTTAGTATCCTGCAAAAAGAGTTGCCTAGCTTAATCAATAACCGGACAATTTTAGAAAAAAAAATATCCCTAGAATTATCGAGTTTTTATGAAGTTAATACAATTGTTAAGCAACTAAGAGCAATTATAGAAATTGGAGATAAAAATTTCAATAAAAACACAGATTATGTTCAGCTTCAAGAATTTATCCAAACCTATGTTAATCCCCTAGAAGTTCATGTTGAGCAATTAGAAAGTTTAATTCAAGAAATTAAACAGATACCACCTCAAACAAAAGTAGAAAGTTCATCACTACCATCATTGAGTAAAACTAACAATAGTGAAGTTGCCATAAAACTAGAAAAATTATCACAAGATTCAGAACAATTAGCTATAGTAGCTCATCAGAGAGTAGAACAAGGATTTGAAGATTATCAAAAAATAGAAGAATTAGGAATAAAAATATTAATAGCTAGCTTATTACTGTCTATAATAACTGCAGTAATAATTTCTATCTATACTAGCAAGTCAATCGCAACTCCCTTAAAAGTAATAACCAAAGTTGCTGAACAAGTTACAGAAGAAGCTAACTTTGAACTCCAACTTCCTGTAAGCACAGATGATGAAATAGGAGAATTAACAGTATCTCTGAATGAGTTAATTGGCAAGGTAGCAGAATACACAGATCAGCTCCAGGAAGCTAAACTTAAAGCAGAAGCAGCAAACCGTTCTAAAAGTGCTTTTCTAGCTACCATGAGTCATGAGCTGCGTACACCCCTAAATGCAATTATTGGTTATAGCGATCTTCTTTATGAGGATGCTGTGGAAGCAGGATATGAAGATTTTATCTCCGATCTAGAAAGAATTAAGCTAGCAGGTACACACCTCCTAGAAATGATTAGTGATATCTTAGATATTTCTAAAATAGAAGCAGGTCAAGTTACACTTTATTTAGAAAGTATTGAGGTTAATAAGCTAGTTCAAGATGTGGTTAGTACAGCCAAAAATCTTACTGAAAAAAACCGCAATAAATTCAAATTAGTTTTAGGAAAAAATCTGGGTACAATGTATGCAGATATGCCAAAAGTGAGACAAGTATTGATAAATTTACTGGGTAATGCAGCTAAATTTACAGCAGATGGTGTAATTACACTCAGTGTAGAAAAAGTCAAAAAGAGGAAACCAAAAAATAATCAAAATCAAAATTCAGGATTATTAAATAACGAACAAAATTACATAATTTTTCGGGTAATTGATACTGGTATTGGTATGACAGAAGAACAGTTAAAACATATATTTCAACCTTTTACTCAAGCAGATGCTTCTACTACTCGTAGGTATGGTGGTACTGGTTTAGGATTAGCAATATGTCAACGTTTATGTGAGAGAATGGGAGCAGAAATTGCTGTAAAAAGTCAGTCTGGAAAAGGTTCAACATTCACTGTTTGGTTTCCAGAAAGAGTAATTATATAGAATTGAGAATTGAGAATTGAGAATTGAGTTATCTAGAAAAGAAGCTTTAACAACAGAAAAAACTTTAAATATAGTAAATATTTCCCCATTTTTTACCGAATAATTAATAATTATTAATTAAATAATTCAGCTTAAAAGCCTCCCCTTTTAAGAGAAAAAAAAATAATATTTCCTTATATCCAATCAAGAACGGTTTTAACCAGAGGTAATTATAAATTATCCATTAATGAAAAGCTCCTATACTAACGGACATGATATAAAGGGGATAAAAAACAAAAATCATTATTTCAAACCTCCCTATTCGAGAAGGTACTGTTAACTGTTTTGCTGACGCAAAGCTCCGCTTTTCATGTCGGTGACAGCCGAAGTGCGAAGTTGTGCGCCAGCAAAACGCTGCGCGACATGAAAAACGCAGTTCCAACCCTAGGAGGCTAACTGAAATGACCATTATTTGATTTGGGAAAGATGCTAGGAGAAAAGAAAATTAGTTAAATTTTATTAAGGTTATATCCAAGAGTGAATACTCCATAATAAAAAACGGGTTTTTTTACTAAAATTTATTCAGAGCTACGAGTGAAAATTAAATAAAAACATATATACAAAAAGACAAAAAATTATGCTGCCAAATAATCCTAAGAAATTTACAGAAAAAGCTTGGGAAGCAATATCCCGTACCCCTGACATTGCTAAAGCTTCCCAAAATCAAGAAATTGAAACTGAACATCTAATGAAAGCTTTGTTAGAACAAAATGGACTGGCAACGAGTCTATTTAATAAAGCAGGGGTTTCAACTACTAAAGTACAAGAATACACCGACATCTTTATTTACCATCCACCAAAAGTTAAAAACAAACCCAATAATATTTACTTACAAACTGTTTGTAAACTCAGAAAAACCTCTATCCTAGGTTTTCAGAGGCTGATTAGTCGCCTTTCAAAGGGAGATAGGGGGGATAGGAGGAGGAGGGGGGTGAGGTTTTTAGAATTAATTGGTTTGCGGTACTTCTCAGACAGTTTCTTAGGCCGGAGTCTAGAAAACTTATTAGACAATGCTGAAAAATATCGCCAAGAATACAAAGACAAATACATCTCTACCAAACATCTGATACTAGCTTACCTGAAAGACGATCGCTTTGGTAAAAATCTCTATCAAGAATTACAACTAGATGAAGCAAAGCTCAAAGAAATCATTTCTCAAGTTCGAGGTAATCAAAAAGTAACAGACAAAAACCCTGAAAGCAAATACGAAGCACTGGAAAAATACCGTCGTGAACTAGCAAAATATTTGGAACAGCTACAGAAAGCTAGACTTGAATACGAAGCAGTAGAAGCAGTAAACCGTTCTACCATTGGTTTTCTAGCTACCACAAGATCCGAACTACGTACACCCCTAAATGCAATTATTGGTTATAGCGATCTTCTTTCTGAGGATGCTGAAGACTTCGAATATGACGACTTTCTGCCTAATCTAGAAAGAATTAAGGTATTTGGTATGCACTGCCTGAGAAATATTAACAATATTTACGATATTTTAACTATTGTCAGGATGAAAGCAGATATGAAACGGGGTCATAATCTGCAAATTTATAAAGTTGAAGTTGATAAGCTAGTTCAAGATGTAGTTGATACAGCCAAAAATCTTGCTGAAAAAAAGTGCAATACATTTCAATTACTCTTAGGAGAAAATCTGGGTATAATGTATGCAGATGTGTCAAAAGTGAAAGAGGTACTTATAAAAATACTGGATCATGCAGCCAATTTTACAGAAAATGGTGTAATTACACTCAGTGTAGAAAGAGCAAATAATCAAAAACTACAAAATCTTCACTATCAAGGTGCTGAGTCATTGAATAATGCACAAAATTACATAGTTTTTCGGGTCAGTGATACTGGTATTGGTATGACAGAAGAACAATTAAAAGATATATTTGAACCTTTAACTACCCGTTGTAGCTATAGTAGCTTAAGCTTAGGATTAGCAATATGTCAAGTTTTATGTGAGATGATGGGGACCAAAATTGATGTGGAAAGTAAATATGGAGAAGGATCTACATTTACTGTTGGGTTTCCAGAAAGGGTAATGAATGAGACCTTACGCTCTGAAGTTTACTACCAAGAATTTCAACTAGATGAAGCCAAACTTAAAGAAACTATTTCCCAAGTTAAAAAATTAACAGACAAAAACTTCGAGGACAAGTATGAAACTTCTGAAATATATACTCAAGAGGAATTACTAACATATATAAAAAAATTCCAGGAAGCTAAAATTAAAGCAAAAGCAGTAACAGCTTCCATCATCGCAATATTGGGAATGAATGAATCACGTAAAGACCTAAATGCGATTATTAGAGAAGTTGAAATTTTGGAGGAAAAAGTTTTTGAAGCAGGAGATGATGATTTCACCACCGACGTAAAGCCCGATCTAGAACAGATAAAGAGATCTGTTCTACACTTACTACAAATGATTAGCGATTGTTCATCTTTTCTCCAAATAGAAACTGGTCAAATTACACTTGATTTAGAAAATATTGAGGTTAACAAGCTAGTTCAAGATGTAGTTACTACAGCGAAAAATCTCACTGCAAAAAACCGCAATACCTTCAAGTTACTCTTGGGAGAAAATCTGGGCATAATATACGCAGATGTGTCAAAAGTGAAAGAGGTACTTATAAGAATACTGGATAATGCAGCCAAATTTACACAAGAGGGTGTAATTACACTCAGTGTAGAAAGGGGAAATAATCAGAAACTACAAGGTCATCAAAATCGAAATGCCGAGCCATTCAATAATGCACAAAATTACATAGTTTTTCGGGTCAGCGATACTGGTATCGGTGTGAAAAAAGAAGACTTAAAATATATGTTTAGACCTTATTTTGGTAACAACTATTATCCTACTACTCGTCCTTATGGTGTCCGCTTAGGATTATCAATATGTAAAAATTTCTGTGAGATGATGGGAGCAAAAATTAAAGTGGAAAGTATGTATGGAGAAGGATCTACATTTACTGTTGAGTTTCCCCAAAGGGTAATGATCTGACCAGTATTTGATTTAGGACAGATTTTAGGACTAAATCAAATTAGTTGAATTTCATCAAAGTTATATAGAATGGTAAATACCCAATAAGAAAAAACGGTTTTTTCTACTACAATTTATTCAGATATACAAGTTAAAATTAAACAAAAACATATATACAAAAAATCCAAAAAACAAAAAATTATGCAGCCAAATAATCCTAACCAATTTACAGAAAAAGCTTGGGAAGCAATATCCCGCACTCCTGATATTGCTAAAACAGCCCAAAATCAACAAATTGAAAGTGAACATCTAATGAAAGCTTTGTTAGAACAAAATGGACTAGCAACAAGTCTATTTAACAAAGCCGGTGTCTCAACTGCCAAAGTACAAGAACAGACAGACACCTTTATTAACCGTCAAGCAAAAGTCAAAAATACACCCAATAATATTTACTTAGGTCGCAGTCTGGATACTTTATTAGACAATGCTGAAAAATATCGCCAAGAATACACAGACGAATACATATCCATCGAACATCTCATACTTGCCTACCTAAAAGACGATCGCTTTGGTAAAAATCTCTATAAAGAGTTTAAATTAGATGAAGCAAAGCTCAAAGAAACTATTTCTCAAGTTCGAGGTAATAACAAAGTAACAGATAAAAACCCTGAAGGCAAATATGAAGCGCTAGAAAAATACGGTCGTGACCTCACAGAATTTGCTCGTGAAGGAAAACTTGACCCTGTTATTGGGCGTGATGACGAAATTCGACGCACTATTCAAATACTCAGTCGTCGTACTAAAAATAACCCAGTATTAATGGGTGAACCTGGAGTTGGGAAAACAGCGATCGCTGAAGGTTTAGCTCAACGTATCATCGCTGGAGATGTTCCTCAGTCTTTGAAAGATCGTCAACTCATCGCCCTGGATATGGGTGCTTTAATTGCTGGTGCTAAATTTAGAGGGGAATTTGAGGAACGTCTGAAAGCTGTTCTCAAAGAAGTTACCGACTCAGACGGCAAAATCATTTTATTTATAGATGAAATTCACACCGTTGTCGGAGCAGGGGCAACCCAAGGTTCAATGGATGCAGGCAACTTGCTCAAACCAATGTTAGCTAGAGGGGAACTAAGGTGTATTGGTGCGACAACTCTGGATGAGTACCGCAAATACATCGAAAAAGATGCTGCTTTAGAACGTCGTTTTCAACAAGTTTATGTGGATCAACCCAGTGTAGAAGATGCTATATCAATTTTACGGGGTCTCAAAGAACGCTATGAAGTACATCACGGTGTGAAAATTTCCGATAGTGCTTTAGTCGCTGCTGCTACATTGTCTACTCGATATATTAGCGATCGCTTCCTCCCAGATAAGGCGATCGACTTAGTAGATGAAGCTGCTGCTAAACTGAAAATGGAAATTACCTCCAAACCAGAGGAACTTGATGAAATTGACCGCAAAATTCTCCAACTAGAAATGGAGAAGTTATCACTGCAAAAAGAAAGTGATGCTGCTTCCAAAGAAAGGTTAGAGAGACTAGAAAAAGATTTAGCAAACTTGAAAGAAGGGCAACGCGCTCTTAATGCTCAATGGGAATCAGAAAAAGGTATCATTGGCAAAATTCAGACTCTCAAGGAAGAGATGGATAAAATCAATATTGAGATTCAGCAAGCAGAGCGGAATTATGACCTCAACCGTGCTGCTGAGTTGAAATACGGTAAACTGATTAACTTACAAAAACAAGTAGAGGAAGCAGAAGCAAAACTCGAAGCAACTCAAACTAGCGGTCAGACTTTGTTGCGGGAAGAGGTAACAGAAGCTGATATTGCTGAGATTATTTCTAAGTGGACTGGTATTCCCATCAGCAAATTAGTAGAGTCAGAAAAAGAAAAACTGCTGCATCTCGAAGCAGAGTTGCATAAACGAGTTATTGGTCAGAATGAAGCTGTGACTGCTGTTGCTGATGCCATTCAGCGATCGCGTGCAGGTTTAGCAGACCCCAACCGTCCAGTTGCTAGTTTTATTTTCCTTGGTCCGACTGGTGTGGGGAAAACAGAGTTAGGAAAAGCATTAGCAGCATATCTATTTGACACCGAAGATGCGATAGTGCGTATTGATATGTCCGAGTACATGGAAAAACACGCTGTGTCTCGTTTAATTGGCGCACCTCCTGGATATGTGGGTTATGATGAAGGTGGTCAGTTAACTGAAGCTATTCGTCGTCGCCCATATACGGTGATTTTGTTTGATGAAATTGAAAAAGCGCACCCCGATGTGTTTAATATTATGCTGCAAATATTGGATGATGGTCGCGTTACTGATGCTCAAGGTCATACGGTTGATTTTAAGAATAGTGTGATTATTATGACGAGTAATATCGGTTCACAGTATATTTTGGATGTGACTGATGACTATGAGCAAATGCAGCATCGGGTAATGGAAGCTTTGCGTGGAGCTTTCCGCCCAGAATTTCTCAACCGTATTGATGAAAGTATTATTTTCCATGGGTTGCAGAAAGAGCAGTTACGAGAAATTGTGCAGTTGCAAGTTGTGCGTTTAGAGAAACGGTTAGCTGAACGTAAGATGTCACTGAAGCTTGCAGATGCTGCTGTTAATTTTTTGGCAGATGTTGGGTACGATCCGGTGTATGGTGCGAGACCTTTAAAACGGGCAATTCAGCGAGAGTTGGAAACGCAAATTGCGAAGAGTATTTTGCGGAGTGAGTTTAATGATGGTGACACTATTTTTGTGGATGTGGAAAATGAGCGACTTTCGTTGAAGCGGTTGGGTGTAGATTTGGTGAAAGCGAAGTAGATAATTAATAATTAATAATTGATAATTAATTATTAGGGTTTGCTGAAAAATTTGCACTTTTTTTACTCCAAAAAGACACTTATATCATGTTCGGATAATCACTTATAATAAAGCTTTCGTTTGTAGTAGGGCTTCAGCCCTATCTACAGTTCGGGCTAAAGCCCTACTACGAACTTTAATTATAACTATTTAACCGAACATAATATTACCTTTATATGTCAATTCTTTTAGATTTAATCAGCAAGCCTTACTTAATCGTTATAAATTTTTATCCATTCAAGCTATTAACCCCATTGATTTTATTAAGGAGTTAGAAAATGAAAGTTAATATTGATAATGATTATGAAATTGTGCAAGAAGTTTTTCAGATTTTGCTGGAACATTTAGAAACTTCTAAAGTGATGAGATTTTGGTCTATTTGTAAGTTGGGTAATGGTGATTATTTGAAATTAAAAGATAAATTATTTGCAGAAGAAACTGTTGATAGTTTGTATGAAAAAATTAAAGCTTTTCAAGATGAAAAATTAGCAAATGAGGAAGCTAATAATGGTTAAAATCTATTAATAAAGTAGGGACGTTGCATGCAACGTCCCTACAAGCTTATCATTTCATTTTAGTTCAGACCTTATATCAAATCCGCTTGAACATTCGTCATTGCGACCATAGGAAGCAATCTCCTCAAAGCCTGAGATTGCTTCCTTCCACTCCGTTCCAGTCGCAATGACTTAGCTACTGATAAACTTTATACTTCTAAGATTAGAAAACTGTTATACTAGCAATACTTATAATTCAAAATCTCGTGAGTTGACGGAATATTATTATGTTAGAACAAGTGTTTAATTTAGCTAAACAACTTCCTGTTTCTGAACAAATTAGTTTAATTGAAAAAATGATAGTTGAAGTTAGGAAAAATAAATCTGCTCGATATTCTTTAATGCCTATAGAAAAGTTACAGTCAGAATTTGCTAAAGATTTAGCAGAGGCAGGATATCAATCAAGAGAGGATATAGTGAATTTAGTACGAGAAGTGAGACAGGAAATTTCACAAGAACGTCACTAACTTTATTAAATTTGATAATACTTTTAAATTAAAAAAATGACTATTTCTCCTGGTCGTATATTTTTTGATACTAATGTTTATATTATTGGTTTCGCTGCTCCAGAAAGTGATGAGTTTAGATGTCTTCAATGGGCTGGTTTAGGCATGAAACAATCTTCGTTAATTGAAGTTGTAATTTCAGAAATATTGCTTGAAGAAATTTTGCGAGTGGCGAAACGTCTGCGAAATAAAGATTGGAGTGGAGAAATAATCGATAGAATTTGGCAAGATTTTCAAGTTTGTTATGTTCTACTAGATGAAAATGAACTAGAAATAATTGAGAATTTAGGTAATATTCCTAGAGAGGATGCGGGAGTTTATTTAACTGCTAAAACAGGTAAAGCTCAATGTTTTGTGTCGGCTAACTATAAATTAGTTAAGGCTATTGTCGAAAAAACTGGAGAGTTTGAGTGTCTAACTCCTGAAGCTTTTGTTAATAAGTATATTTAATTTGATAATATTAGTTACTTCCATACAATTTTTCTTTACCACCTAACCAATATTGCCAAATCATAACTACTGCCCAATGAATAATTACTGGAACCCACAAACAACCAGTTATTTTATAAGCTACGGTACATCCTAAACCTAAAATTCCTGCCAATGTCAAAAAAATTGGTGTCATAAAAGTTGGATTTCCCTGGGGATGGAAAGTTAGAGCATTTATTGGATGATAAATAATAAATAAAAATAAACTTAACGCTGCCCAAAAACACGACACAATAATTGAAATTTTCTCGGTGGGATGAGGTAATAATAAAACTCGAAATATCAGCTCTTCTATTAAAGATGGCATAAAAAATATCGCTAATAACCCCTGAAATAATTCTTTGAGATTCCGAAAACCTCGACTTACTCGCAAAAATCTAGAATTAAAGCCTAACGGTAAGGCGATCGCTCCATAAAGTAACAATGTCACCCCTACCACTAACCAATCTTGAGTATTCATGGGGCGAGAAGCAAATATTAGACGCTCAATTAAGGTAGAAATCATAGGAAATTGCTCTAAAGTTTATCGAAACACTGCTGTCATATTAATAGAATCATAATGTTAATTCACTGATTACTAAAATAGATAACTCATTGACTCGTTTTAACTGTAAATCATTGGTTAAAAAAGCCTCACATTTTGATTGAATAGCAACAGCAATTTGTAAATAATCAGTTAATGATAAATTATACCTTGCTCTCATTTGTGCCGCCAACTTTCCGTTCTCCTCATCAATGAGCATAAAGTTAATATTTTCTCCATCAACAATTAAATCAATAAAATCCTGAGCAAGTGCTATTAATCCTAATTTGTAAGGATATACTAAACACTCGGACAAAGTAATTGGAGAAGTAACTCCCACAAGTAAACCGTCATCTATTCCATCAAAAATAACTTCAGTTATTCGATAATAATTCGGGTGATTTTCTACATAGTAAATAATTGGTGCAGTATCTAAAAATAGTTGCTTAACCCCTTGAATGGCATTATTAATTTTCATAATTATTGCGGATAATTTGTTCGCGGTTTTTCGTGGCTTCTTGACGAGTTCGGGAAACCCATTCTTGAGCATCTTCTCCTACTAATGGATAAGTTGCTTTTCCTTGAATCTCACGCCATTTACGCCGAGGTTTAGGGGTTGAACTATCATTTATTTGAAGATTATTTGATAAATAACGCATTAATTGAAGTTTTTCTTCAATGTTTAATTCTTCTGATTTACTGATTAACTCATTTAATAATTCTTGAGACATAATGAATGATAACTCTTTTCAATTAATCCTAACAAAAAGCATAACTACCTAGACAACCAACGAGGTTTTTTAAACAATGGAGGATGCCAAGCTTGATAAAATTCTGGGTAGGGCAGAGTTTGGGCACATTTCCAGATAATTTTGTAGCATTCTTTGAAACGATCGCTACTATCTCTGTCATCTTCTGCTGATAACCAATCTTTTAAGGATACAACCATTCCTACCATCTGCTCTTGTGCTAAAATTTTCTCTAAACTTTCTGCTATTTCCCAGCGAGTATGACTATCAGAAGTAGATTGTAATAAATGAACCAAACCATCAATCGCTTTCTGATTACCCGTTCCAATTTTCCCTATACTTTCTGCTACTAGCCAGGAAATCTCTTGATCAAAAGTAAATTTTAAGAAATGCACCAAACCGTCAATCGCTTTCTGATTACCCATACCAATTTTCCCTAAGCTTACTGCTGCTTTCTTGCGAATCTCATCATCAGAAGTAGATCCCAACGATTCCACTAAACTATCAATCCCTTTCTCATTGCTTATGCCAATTTCCCCTAAATAATATGCTGCTTGTGAACGAGTAAAATCATTAGGACTAGACTCCAACAATTCTACTAAAGCATTAATAGCTTTCTCTCCACCGGAGTCTATTTCCCCTAAGCTATATGCTATCTGCCTCCGAAGATGATCCTCAGAACTAGACCAAAATAGTTTTACTAAACCATCAACCGCTTTCTGACTACCAGGATCAATTTCCCATAAGCTTTCTCCTGCTCGCCAGCGAATCCAATCATTAGGAGCAAACTCCAACAAATGCACTAAAGTGTTAATCGCTTTTTCATTGCCTGGTTCGACTTTCCCTAAACTTTCTGCTGCTAGGGTGCTACTGTTATTATATTCCAAGAATTGTCGCAAATAATTAATTGCTTTCTGATTGCCAATGCCAATCTCTCCTAAACTTGATACTGCTAGGCAGCCAGTCAAATCATCAGGTCTAGACTTTAACAAAAGTAGCAAATGATTAATTGCTTTCTGATTGCCCACGCCAATTTTTCCTAAGCTTGATGCTGTTTGCCTGAGATTATGCTCATCAGAAGTAGACTTTAACAATTGTACTAAACTATCAATCGCTTTCTGATTGCCCATAGCAATTTTTTCTAAACTTTTTTCTATTTCCATGCGAATCAAATGCTTCGAAGTAACTCCTAACAATTGCACCAAACCATCAATAGCTTTCTGATTGCCCGTGGCAATTTTTCCTAAGCTTTCTGCTGCTTGTCTATGAGTATGACTATCAGAAGTAGACTCCAATAATTGTACTAAAGCATCAATCACTTTCTCATTACCGGGGTTAATCTCCCCTAAACTATATGCTGCTCGCGTAGAAGTAAAATCATTAGCAGTAGACTCCAACAATTGCACCAAAGTATCAATTGCTTTCTCATTGCCGGGATCAATTTTCCCTAAGCTATGTGCTGCTTGTCTGCGAGTCTTACCAGAAGTAGACCTCAACAAATGAACTAAACCATCTATTGCTTTCTCATTGCCTACAGCAGTTTCCTCTAAAGTTTTTGCTGCTTCCCAGCGAGTCAAATCATCAGAAGTAGACTCCAGTAAACGCACCAAAATATCAATCCCTTTCTCATTGACCGTGCCAATTTTCCCTAAGCTTACTGCTACTAACTTGTGAGTCAAACCATAGGAAGTAGACCAAAACAATTTGACCAAAGTATTGATAGTATTTTTCCTTGGAGTCTCGAGTAAAGCAGCTTGAGCTTCTGTTTCTATTCCACTGAAACCGTTGCCCCAAAAAACTACTTTCTTGACTATTTCATCTGTTTTAGTGCATTTGCTAAATTCACCAACTCCAGCAGCAGCGATAAAATAAGCCCGATACTCATAAAAACCCCTATCTACTATTCCTGGAATTAAAAAAATTCCACACCCATCCTTAAACTCAATTAAAGCTTTAATAAACTTCTCCTTCTCTTCCTCCTCCACATCCTCTCGCCCCAACCACAACAAAATCACCTGCTTCCACTGTGGCTCAAAAATACGATAAACTTTCCCCTTCAAAGGTTTATTCTTGTGTTTGCGAGGTAAGAAAAAATCCCAATCATCGATCGCTACAGCAGCAAAATATTCCTCAAACGAGGCATGAAAAAAAGCATACACCTTTTTCGTCGGTGACTCTGCTGCCACCCCCACATTATTCAGCCATCCAATTTGCAACGCCAGATAAAACAGAGAATTTTCATCATCAGCATCCCCCAACCTCTGAACAATAAAATCCTGACGCAACCGAAAACGACTCCCACTAGAGTTAATATCATCGTTCGCCAACCTACCCAACGCCAGATTTAACTCCCGTTGCTTACTTTCCTTAATTGGAAAAGGAACAGACTTCCACCGATAAAACTGCTCCACAAACTGACCATACAATTCCGCCTTCGTCTCCGGCAAACTTCCCTCATAGAACTGCCAACTCCGACACAACAGCGCCAACCGCAGAGGATTTTGCACCAAATCTCGCACCCGCGCTTTTTCCTCTTTACCCAGTTCCTCCTTTAAGCGGGAGGAGGGGGAGGAGGGAGACAAGGGAGACAAGGAAGAGGGGGAAGACAAGGGAGAGGAGGGAGTATTTCTGAACCAATTATCAATAAACTGATGCACCTGCTGAGGATAATCAAAATCCAACAACCGAAAAGTCTCAAAATCAGACAAAGCATTCACATCCGCCTGCCAAACATTCAGACGACAAGTCAACACCACCCGCGCTTTACCCACCCACCCCGAAAGTTGACGAGAAATATTTTGCAAAGTCTGACTGCCAGAAGTAGCAATTTCATCCACCCCATCCAACAAAAACCAGACTCGCTTCTGTTGAAATTGTTCGGTAAAATTATCTTGCACCTTCTGGCGCTTATCTGGAGAAAAAGGCAGCCAAGAATTGAGCAAATAATCCTCAAGACTCCTCAAATTCCCGTCTAGAGTCAAATCTGCCAAAGAAACCCACACAGGCAAACCCAACCCTTGCTGCAATATCCAATTCCCAATAGTTTGCAACAGAGTAGTTTTGCCCGCCCCCGGTTCCCCAATTAAAGCAATTCTATTGCCTTGACTTTTGCCTTGTTTTTGCCGGAGAATATTCTCCAAGAAAGCATCATGGGCAAACCTTTGCTTTTCCTCATATTGGGGTTCATAAAGTTTCGTTCCCTGTTCGGGAGATAATTCATCTTGTTGCCGTTTCTCAGACTTTTTCCGTTCCACCAGTGCCAATGGGACATAAATTTGTTCCCGTCGTTTTTTGGCCTCCTCATCATCGTGAAATAGGGAATTACTGGTTAGTTGATTATTCAGGCTTTCCCGACAAATATCTTGCCATTCCTTGAGAGTCAATTCTCTGCCCTGTTCGGGCGAAGTCACTCAAATGGTAGTTCGTTTGTCAATTTTGTTAATTTTGATTGTGCCACCAACTATCCCATCTTTTCCCATCTCATTTTTTCCAATCGCTATCCCACCTTTTTCCGCCTTAATTTCTTTTGCTACTATGTCGGCATTCTTTTCATCTTCCGACTCTAGAGACTTTAACGCTTCTCTAATTTCTTCCACAACCTCAGTCAATTTTGGATGAGGATTTTCTTCTACTGCCGCTGCTAACTCCTGTATTGTCCGCGCCACATCAGGATTAGCTGCTGCTTCCTGCATTTCCAAAACTGCCTGGCCATAATCCAAAGGTTGCTCTGAAGCTTGTTCAATAGCAGCTATAGCACCAGGAGATTCTTGTTTCAGATATTTCATCAACTTAGCACTTTTATCCCAGACTACCTGCCCAATATTTTCTCCAGTTTTTTCCAAAGCTTTTGTCCCCAATACAGCAGCTAGCGCCATTACAATAGTAATAGGTTCCATATTTCCTCCTAAAATTGGACTCAAATTAAGTTAATTATTTAGATAATATTCTAAGACATCTTATTTAACCGGAGCAAATTGAAAAAACTAACAAAACGAGTTTAGGAACATAGGAAAAATATAAGTATTAGACCTCTACAAAAATTAGATATCCTGTTAATTACCAATCTATTTTGAAGTTAGCGATCGCTACTTTTTCTCAACTCAAAATTCATAGCTTTCTATTGGTAATTTTAAAGATTTGTTCCTGATTAACTGTTGGCTGATAATACAAAGGTTGTTCCATTTTTTGTTCGATAGTTGTCACAAGATCGGGAGAAACTTGTTTGAGAGAAAAGATGCCATAATTGCTAAACTCCTACTCCTTAAGTAAAATTTTATCTAAGCTTTCTATGACTTGCTTGAAAGTATAATCGCAATTTGTCTCAAACAATTGCACAACTAAAGCATCAATTACTTTCTCATTACCCTTGCCAATTTCCCCTAAGCTATATACTGCTAGCCAGCGAATATCATCAGAAGTAGTAGATTCCAACAATTGGACAAAAATATGTATCACTTTCTCATTGTCAGGGTTAATTTTTTCTAAGGTTTCTGCTGCTAACCAGCGAATATTATCATCTGTAGTAGAACCGAACAATTGCACCAAAGCATCTATCGCATACTCATTGTCGGGGTCAATTTTCCCTAAACTTTCTACTGCTAGCCTGCGAGTATTATTATCATAAGTAGACCCCAACAATTGCACCAAAGCATCTATCGCATACTCATTGTCGGGGTCAATTTCTCCTAAACTTCTTGCTGCTTCCCTGCGAATATCATCTTTAGTAGACTCCAACAATTGCACCAAAGCATCTATTGCCTTCTCATTTCCTGGGTTAATTCTCCATAAGCTTTTTGCTGCTAGCCTGCGAGTATTATTATCAGAAGTAGACTCCAATAATTGGACAACAGCATCAATCGCTTTCTCATTTCCCGTGCCAATTTTCCCTAAACTTGCTACTATTTGCCAGCGAGTCTTATTATTAGAAGTAGACTTCAACCATTGCACCAAAGCATTAATCGCTTTCTCATTACCGGGGTTAATTTTCCCTAAACTTTCTGCTACTAGCGAGTGAGTATAACTATCAGAAGTAGACTCCAATAATTGGACTAAAGCATCTATCGCATACTCATTGTGCTTGCCAATTTTCCTTAAGCTCTCTACTGCTTGCTTGCGAGTATTATCATCTGTATTAAACCACAACAATTGGACTAAAGCATCTATCGCATACTCATTGTGCTTGCCAATTTCCTGTAACCTATATGCTGCTTGCCAGCGAATCTTTTCATCTGTAGTAGAGTCCAACAATTGCACCAAAGCATCTATCGCTTCCTCATTGCCGGGGTCAATTTTCCTTAAGCTCTCTGCTGTTTGCCAGCGAATCTTTTCATCTGTAGTAGAGTCCAACAATTGGACAAAAGCATCTATCGCTTTCTCATTCCCCTTGCCAATTTCCCCTAAGCTATATGTTGTTAGGGCACGAGTATAATTATCTGTAGTAGAGTCCAACAGTTGTACTAAAGCATTAATAGCTTTCTCATTCCTGGGGTCAATTTTCCCTAAGCTATATGCTGCTTGCCAGCGAATCTTTTCATCTGTAGTAAAGTCCAACAATTGCACCAAAGCATTAATTGCCTTCTCATTCCCCTTGCCAATTTCCCCTAAGCTATATACCGCTTGGTTTTGAGTCCAATCATCTGTAGTAGAGTCAAACAATTGCACCAAAGCATCAATCGCTTTCTCATTCCCCTTGCCAATTTCTCCTAAGATATATACTGCCTCCCTACGAGTCCGATTATCTGTAGTAGAGTCTAACAATTGGACAAAAGCATCTATCACTTTCTCATTGCCAGAGTCAATTTTCTCTAATATGGATGCTGCCTTCCTACGAGCATCAAAATTAGAAGTAAACCCCAACAATTGCAGCAAAGCATTAATCACTTTCTTATTACCTTTACCAATTTTTTCTAAGCTTTCTGCTGCTCGCCAGTCGGAAGTAGCCCCCAACAATTGCACCAAAGCATCAATTGCTTTCTCATTCCCAGGGTCAATTTTCTCTAAATTTTTTGCTGCTTGCCAGCGAGTATTATTATTAGAAGTAGACTCCAATAATTGCACCAAAACATTAATCGCTTTTTCATTTCCGGGGTCAATTTTCCCTAAACTTTCTGCTGCTCGCCAGTCAGAAGTAGACCCCAACAATTGCACCAAAACATTAATTGCTTTCTGATTACCGGGGTCAATTTCCCCTAAACTTTCTGCTGCTTGCCAGCGAGTATTATTATCTGTAGTAGACTCTAATAATTGCACCAAAGCATTAATCGCTTTTTCATTTCCGGGGTCAATTTTTCCTAAACTTTCTGCTGCTTGCCTACGAGTATTATGATCAGAATTAGACTCCAACAATTGCACCAAAGCATTAATCGCTTTTTCATTTCCGGGGTCAATTTTCCCTAAACTTTCTGCTGCTTGCCTACAAGTATTATGATCAGAATTAGACTCCAACAATTGTAGCAAAGCATTAATCGCTTTTTCATTAGCCTTAGCAATTTTCCCGAAGATATATGCTGCTTGCCTGCGAATATCATTATCAGAAGTAGACTCTAACAATTGCACCAAAGCATTAATCAATTGCAGCAAAGCATTAATATCTTTTTCATTCCCCGTGACAATTTTCCCTAAGATATATGCTGCTTGCCTGAGAATATCATTATCAGAAGTAGACTCTAACAATTGCACCAAAGCATTAATCCCATACTTGTTGTCTTTAGCGATTTCCTCTAAGCTTGCTGCTGCTCGCCAGCGAATATCATTATCAGAAGTAGACTCTAACAATTGCACCAAAGCATGAATTGCTTTTTCATTGCCCTTAGCAATTTCACCTAAACTATAGGCTACTCCCCTACGAGTATATTCATTAGAATCAGTAGTAGACTCTAACAATTGCACCAAAGCATTAATCGCATACTCATTGCCTTTAGCAATTTTCCCTAAGCTTGCTGCTGCTACACCGCACTCATCCCAAGAAGAATCTAAGGCCAACAATTGCACCAAAATATCAATCACTTTTTCATTGCCAGGATTAGCTTTCCCTAAACTATGTGCCACATGATCCCAAGGCGAATAATAATTGGATGCCAAAAATTCTGCCCAGGCATCGATTACTTTTCCATTACCGGGGTGAATTCTCCATAAGCTATCTGCTGCTTGCCTGCGAATATTATCATCACAAGTCAGCTCTAACAATTGCACCAAAGCATGAATTGCTTTTTCATTGCCGGGATCGATTCTCCATAAGTTATCTGCTGCTTCCCTCCGAGTATCATCATCAGAAGTAGACTCCAACAATTGCACTAAAGCGTGAATTTCTTTGTCATTGCCCGTGCCAATTGCTCTTAAGATATATGGTACTCGCCTGCAAATATCATCATCAGAAGTAGACTCCAACAATTGCAACAAAGTATCAATCGCATACTTATTACCTATGCCAATTTTCTTTAAGCTATCTGCTGCTTGCCAGCCAATATTATCATCTGTAGTAGACTCCAACAATTTTATTAGAGTATTAATTACTTTCTCATTGCCTGTAGCAATTATGCCTAAAGTAGATACTGCTCCCATGCGAGTATATTTATCATTATCAGAAGTAGACTCTAACAATTGTATTAAAGCATTAATCGCATATTGATTGCTCTTAGCAATTTTCTTTAAGCTAGCTGCTGCTGTGTTGCAAGTATCGTAATCAGAATTTGAGGCCAACAATTGCACCAAAGTATCAATAGCTTTTTCATTACCGGGGTGAGCTTTCTTTAAACTTTCTGCCACAGACTTCCAAGGCAAACGCTCGTAATTGGATGCTAACAATTTCTCCCAAGTATTGATCGGGTTTTCATTACCGGGATCAATTTTGCATAAGCTTTCTGCTGTTTGCCTGCGAATATCATCATCAGAAGTAGACTCCAACAATTGCACCAAAGCATCAATAGCTTTTTCATTACCATGGTCAATTTTCCATAAGCTATCTGCTGCTTGCCTGCAAATATCATCATCTGTAGTAAATTCCAACAATTGTAGCAAAGTATTAATTACATTCTCATTGCCCCTAGCAATTTCCCCCAATATTTCTACTGCTTTAGAGCGAGTATCAAGATTAGAAACAGATTCCAATAATTGTAGCAAAGCATTAATCCCTTTTTCATTACCGATGGCAATTTTCTTTAAGATATCTGCTGCTGTATTGCAAGTATTAGGGCGATCGCTTGACCCCAACAATTGCACAAAACGATCTATCGCTTTCTGATTTCCAGGGTCAATTTTTTCTAAACTATATGCTGCTTGCTTGTAAATCTTATCATCAGAACTAGATTCCAACAAATGCAGCAAAGCATTAATCGCATACTCATTGTCCTTAGCAATTTTCCCTAAGATGTCTATTGCTCTAGAGCGATAATAAGAACTGGATTCCAAAAAATGCAGTAAAGCATTAATTGCATACTTATTGTCCTTGCCAATTTTCTCTAAACTTGCTGCTGCTTGCTTGCTAGTATAATGATAAATAGAATCCAACAATTGCACCAAAGCATCAATCGCTTTTTCATTGTCCTTGCCAATTTTCCCTAAACTTGCTGCTGCTTGACAGCAAATGTCATCATCTGTAGTAGATTTCAACAATTGTACCAAAGCATGAATAGCATTTTCATTATCCTTGCCAATTTCTCCTAAACGTGCTGCTGTGCGTATACGAATCTTGTCATCAGAATTAGAGTCTAACAATTTTACCAAAGTATTAATTTCTTTCTGATTGTCCATACCAATTTCCCCTAAGATATATGCTGCTTGTCTGCGAGTATCACGATCAGAATTTGAGGCCAACAATTCTACCAAAGCATTACAGCGGTTTTCATATCAATAAACCACAATGATACTAACTCCTGCCTCCTAACTTCTAACTCCTGACTCCTGATTCCTAACAATGAGTTTAGTGATCTACTCAAATGAAAAGCGCTGTAATGGCTTTCTCATTGCCAGTGCCAATTTTGCCTAAACTATATGCTGCTTATCTGGGAATATTATCCTCAGAAGTAGATTCTAACTAATTGCACCAAACCATCAATTATTTTAGGATGAGGATTTTCCTCTACTGCCATTGCTAATTCCTGTATTATCCGAGGTACAACAAGATTAGATTCTTCATTGTGCATATACAGAAGGAGAAAATTATATTATCTAGTATTGAATTTAGTTCTGCTATTGAAGTTTTATATGAAGGAGTTAACTATTGAAACTAATACTGTCGAGCCAGAATAAACGTAGTGCTACATTATGATAAATGGCGGTGGGAGTATATTGCTCCTTTGGTAGGCATTATAATTGTAGATCATTGCGACTGGAACTTGTGGAAGGAAGCAATCTCAGGGGTGGTACGAGATTGCTTCCTATCGTCGCAATGACAAGTTTTCAGTATAGAACCCCTAAGAGATCTATATAATTATGCAAGTTAAGTCTATTCGTGCATCAAGAATGAGGAAAAATTATCTCAAGGAGTGTTGAATTTTTTTTATTATTTCTCCCCACATCTTCCCTCTTTCCTCTTTCCCAATTATTAATTATTAATTATTAAATAATTCTGGTTTAAAGCCTCCCCTTGGA
>NZ_JBNHER010000147.1:0-42965 GCF_050015975.1 Dapis purpurea BLCC-M126
TCCAGTTACTGTTTTGAAGCAAAAAAAAACCTCCACCAATAACGGCGGAGGTTATTCATCAGGGTGCATCTACCTTTTCTCTTTCCCATACTTCTGCATTAATCCCGGAAATAATCGACTTAATTTTCCAGTTACTGTTTTGAAGCAAAAAAAAACCTCCACCAATAACGGCGGAGGTTATTCATCAGGGTGCATCTACCTTTTCTCTTTCCCATACTTCTGCATTAATCCCGGAAATAATCGACTTAATTTTCCAGTTACTGTTTTGAAGCAAAAAAAAACCTCCACCAATAACGGCGGAGGTTATCCATCAGGGTGCATCTACCTTTTCTCTTTCCCATACTTCTGCATTAATCCCGGAAATAATCGACTTAATTTTCCAGTTACTGTTTTGAAGCAAAAAAAAACCTCCACCAATAACGGCGGAGGTTATCCATCAGGGTGCATCTACCTTTTCTCTTTCCTATATTTCTGCATTAATCCCGGAAATAATCGACTGAATTTTTCTCTTCTGTTTTCTTTGTATTATGTCGATGAACCATTGTTGCATTAGCTTGATCTGTCGGGACTACTAATAGTTCACTAATATTGACATGGGGCGATCGCGTCACACAGAAAAATACTAAGTCGGATATATCATCTGCTGTTAAAGGTGTCAAGTCTTTGTAAACATTCTTAGCCTTTTCTGTATCCCCATGAAACCTAACTTCACTAAATTCTGTTTCTACTAAACCTGGTTGAATTTCAGTTACTCGGACTGGAGTTCCTAATAAATCCTGTTTTAACCCCTCAGAAATTGCCCTAACAGCAGCTTTAGAAGCACAATAAACATTACCTCCAGGATATGCCCCACGACCAGCTATAGAACCAATATTAACTACATGGCCTCGACCTCGACTAACCATTCCTGGTACCACATAACGAGTCATATATAGCAATCCTTTAACATTAGTATCTATCATTTCTTCCCAATCACTGAAGTCGCCGAGATGGAGTTTATTTAAACCTCTACTTAAACCAGCATTATTAATCAAAATATCAATATCTTTCCAAGGTTCAGGTAAAGAATTTATTGCTGATTCAACTGCTAGGCGATCGCGTACATCTAACTGTAATAAATAAACTTTACTCTGAAATTTTTTAGTTAATTCTTCAGCAAGTTTTTCTAGTTTTTCTTGGCGACGAGCAATTAAAATTAATTTAGCTCCTGATTGAGCAAATATCTTTCCACAAGATTCTCCAATGCCACTACTAGCACCTGTAATTAAAACTATTTTATCTTCAATAGAAATCATTTTTACTCTTATAAAATCTTGTTGTTTTTTCTGATTTTTGACAAAGGTATTATATCTTTCTTACTTATACTAGAATACGATTCAGATTAAGACTAACATTGATGGTAGTGGTGTACAAGTGGTGATATTCTCAAAAAAATTAAGTGGGCAAGCAAATACTATTCCTCTAAAACTAAGAATCTAGATATATTTTCTGTTGCCTGTTGCCTATTGGTTGTTGCCTGCCTCCATAATAAATCACTACATTTACAGGACTACCAAACTCATAAGGTATAGAACTATGAGATAAACTTCTTCAGATTACAGAACTGCTAAAAAAAATTCTTAACTGAACTGTATTAATCTATAGACTTATCTATTTTACTTCTTGCTTCTTGCTTCTTGCTTCTTCCTTCTATTCTGCAATAACTCGTAAACGATAGGTACTAATAGTAATACCTCCTTTTCGCATTAAAACTGCTGATAACCATTTATCCTCAGAATTTTCTGGAGCCTCACCAATTTTAAAAATTCCCCCAGAAGACAATACATCTAATTTAAAATTAGCCGGTTCAAAATTATAAGAATCTTCATTAATGGGTTCTGCCAAAGCAGTTCCTAACATAATTTCTTCGCCCAAAGGCTCTTCAACAATCACATCAAAATTATACTTTTCACCTACTTCTACATCTGCTGGCAAATTAACATTAACAATAGGTGGTTTTTTTCCTGATGTTAGTTGATTCTGCTCGGCTAAAATTTCTTGTTCAACAATTTTTTCATCTTCATAACGCTGCTTAGAAGTAATAGTAGATTTTAAAGTTATATCTCTATCTTTCATTTCTTGGACACCAGTAATATAAGTGATAGTTTCCGCCACAATAGCATCACCATCGGTTTCCCAAGATTTAACTTTTGTCCGATATTTAACTGATTTATAGAGTTGCCAAAAATTAGCCAAAGCTGCTTCTAAACTTTCCCGATTTAAACCATCAGAATTAGTAAAATCATTACTATAAAAATCCATGACATCTTCTAAGTCTTGACGACTGGCAGCTCGATCAATTTTTTTCAATAGATCTGTCAGTTCTTCAGGTGTTTGATATCTACCTTGAGCTAGAGTCAAATTAGGAGATAAAACTACTCCTGAAAAAACAGTTAAACCCAGTAATAATGAACTAGATAATTTTTTTGATAATTGCTTAAATTTCATCAAAAATTTGCTTTGCGGACGAAATAGGATTTGAGAAATAATCATTTTTAACTTATAAAAGTTGTTAGTTGAAAATTTGCTGGTTATGAGAACCAGCCTCATTAGATGTTTATAAAGCATAACTGAAAAAAGGAGGACTTTCACCCTTTGCCCTATTTTTGCAAAACTCAAAGTCAAATAAATTACAATACAGAAATTATCAATTTATCTTGCTTTTAACTTTTAAATTTCAACTTTTGACTCACTTTCTTGTTATACCAGGGAGACAGAAATCTTGACCAATACACCAATTAAATTGTTAATCGCAGCAAGTGGCACAGGGGGACATTTATTTCCAGCGATCGCCACTGCTAACCAATTAAAGGATTATGACATCGAATGGCTAGGAGTTCCTAACCGTCTAGAAACTAAGTTAGTCCCATCCCAGTATCCTCTCCATACTATATCAGTTGAAGGCTTTCAGCAGAAATTGGGCCTGGGAACCTTCAAGATTTTAAGTGGACTTATTGGCTCTATCCTACAGGTAAGACAGATACTTAAGCGGGGCCAATTTCAAGGATTGTTTACGACAGGGGGTTATATTGCGGCTCCGGCGATTATTGCAGCTCGTTCCCTGGGTTTACCAGTTATTCTCCACGAATCTAATGTTTTACCAGGGAAGGTGACGCGCTGGTTTGGTCGTTTATGTAATGTTGTAGCAGTGGGATTTGAAGAAGGGGCAAAATATCTCCCTTCTGGGAAGACTGTATATGTTGGTACTCCTGTAAGAGAAGAATTTTTGTCTCCTCAATCTTTGGATTTGCCTATTCCAGAAAATGTTCCTGTAATTGCAGTTGTTGGAGGTTCTCAAGGAGCAGTGGCAGTTAACCAATTAGTGAGAAAATGTATTCCAGCATGGGTAGAAACTGGAGCTTGGATTATTCATCAAACAGGGGAAAATGATCCAGATGCTTTTAGTGTAGAGCATCCTCAGTATTTTCCCATGACATTTTATAATAATATGGCTGGTTTATTTCAGCGGGCTAATTTGGTAATTAGTCGTGCGGGTGCGGGTAGTTTAACAGAATTAGCAGTTACTCATACACCATCAATTTTAATTCCTTACCCTTATGCTGCTGATAATCATCAAGCTTATAATGCTGAAGTTTTTTCTAATCAGAATTCTGCCTTAGTTTTTACTCAGGCAGAATTAACTGAAGAAAAACTCCAGATTGAAGTTTTGGAGTTATTAAAATCATCAGAAAAGTTGAAAAAGATGGCTTTAGGAGCAGAAAAATTAGCAGTAAAAGATAGTCATCAAAAATTAGCAAATTTAGTTCATAAATTTTTGAGTCATTAAATTATTATCAATAAGGGAAAAGTTAATCCATGGATAATGGATAATTACATCTTTAACAATTGATAATGAACAATGGATAATTATTTTTGAGCATAATTATCAATCATCTATTATCTTAGAAGAGACTTTAAACCGGATTGATTAATTCTCAATTATCCATTGGTAATCAATATATTGATTATAATAAGTTACATATAATAAGTGTAAACTCTAACTTTTAAAGTCAATTGTGTTTGAAATATTTTGATTATCTATCAAGCCAGCCTGTCTGAGTTTTCTCATAATTCAGTTTAATTAAAACATCATCAAATAGATCTACAAATCTTTCTTCATGAATTGGCTTAAAATATTCTTTCCACTGCTGCTTTTTCCCTGACCTTATATGCTTTCTATTTTGGACTTGCCCAGAAAACAAACTTTTCCTGTAGGCAATTTTTAATAGACGAGGAAAAATTCTTTCATTGAATCCTAGAAACCGGAAAATTTCCCTGAATAAATTTAGATTAACATCTTGAATTAAATCCTCATATTTAATCTCAATAAAGTGAGGATTATCATAGTTCCAAGATTTCATGTCTTGAATTACATTCTTAGATGAATGCTCCATTTCAAAGATTAACTTATCGTCAAAAGATGAATAAGAATTTACTTTTTCCTGATAAGTCAAGCCTGCAAATTCTTCTCTCTTAATATGTAACCATTTTTCTGATGATTTCGTATGATAAAAACAACCAGAAACAACTATATCTCTAGGGTCTCTGATAATATGTAACCCTTTGTAATTAGAAATATTATCAAAATCAAAAAACGAATGATATTGAAGAAAAATATCAAAGTTACTGGATGGAGATATAAGAGATTTGTTGCCTCTATTTGCAGAAATTTTTAAGTCATAGAAGGAGGCAATAGAATTGAAAATATTCCCCATCCAAACAGTTCCAGTTTTGTGGTGAGTTCCGATCAAAACTCTATTATCTAGAACTTTGCCAAACACTAAACTCTTATTAATAATTCCTCGGGATTTAAGAATAAAAGATCGAGTTTGCTTTAGTAATGGTTTCATTATTCTGAATTATCTTAAAGTTTATGGTAGGATAAAAAAATTATAGCAGTAAAAGATAGTGCTAAAAAATCAGTAAATTTAGTACGTGAGTTTTTCCACATAAGTAGTTGATAATTAAACATTCATAATTCAGTTTTCGAGGGTAACTATGTGGCATGAATATTTGTGGCAAAAGTTTAGAAAAGTAGCAAGAGGTAAACTAGGTAGTCGCTCTTTGGCAAAAAATAATCTCTTGACTCTTTCCACAAGGCGAAAAACAGCTACAAGACAAATTGTCAAAATATTAATCATTGCTTGTTTAATACCTTTACTCTTTTTCATAGTACCAGCCTGGGTACAAGCCACTGATAATTATTTAGAAACAGCTCCAGTAACACTTAATGGTAAAAACTTGTTTGAAGTAGCAGGTCATAATGGAGCAAATTTGACCGCTACTGAACGAGCAGGAATTATCAGTTCAAAGTTAGAAAATATCTTCAGATCAGGTGAATCTATAGAGGTCAATATAGATAAGCAAAACCAGCAGATAATTCTGCGTATTAATAATAATTATCTAGTGACTATAACTTCTGAAGATGTCAAAGGAAGAATGGATAGAGAAGAGCAGGCAATTATATGGAAAGACACCATTGAAGAAGGTTTTAAATTAGCAAAACAAGAGAGTCAGCCTCGCAATCTATTGAAAGTATTATTAATCAGTATTATTTTAATTCTAGCAGCTTTAGTCCTAGAATTATTTTTAAGATGGCTAGAATTAAAAATTAACAAAATTTGCGAGGAAAAATATCCTCAGATTGTCAACTATTTACCAAAAATTTTGCCATTCATGGCAATTTGTATCAGAATAATAGTGTGGATAGCTATCATTCTTTATATTACCTATATAATACCATTTACTCGTGACTATCGTAATCTACTATTAGAGATTTTAGGTAATAGTTTTACTTCTCCTATTTTTAATTTAGGCAACAAAGGTCTTTCCATTGTTGATGTGGTTACCTTGATTGGATTAACCATCGGAATGTGGAAAGGAGTTGGGTACTTTATTAAAATCTTTAGAACTAAAATTATTAGTTTAACAGGAGCAGACCGAAGCGTTCAAGATACAATCAGTTTCTTAACTAGATATGGATTAATTTTTTTTGGCATACTAATTATCCTACAATTTTGGGGTATAGATATTAGTTCTTTAGCGATTATTGCTAGTGTTCTTGGTGTAGGTATCGGTTTTGGTCTCCAGAATATTGCTAATAACTTTATGAGTGGTATTATTCTGGTGTTTGAGCGACCGGTTCAAATAGGTGATTTTATTCAAGTAGGAGATTTAGTAGGTGTTGTTGAAAAAATAGGTTTGCGTAGCACTCACATTACGACTTTAGACAAAGTTTCTTTAATTGTTCCTAACTCTCGATTTCTAGAAAATGAAGTTTTAAATTGGAGTCATGGCAACCCTATTTCTCGAATGAAAATACCAATAGGTGTTGCTTATGGTTCCAACATTAAGTTAGTTCGGAAAGCTATTTTAGAAGTCGCAAAAAGTCATCCTGAAGTATTATTACATCCCTCCCCACAACTTTGGTTTCAAGAATTTGGTGATAGTTCTCTAAATTTTGATTTGTTGATTTGGACTAGAGAACCACGGAAACAATCTCAAATCAAAAGTGAGTTAAATTATCGCATTGAAGCAAGTCTACGAAGATATAAAATTGAAATTCCTTTTCCTCAAAGAGATTTGCATTTAAAATCCCCTGAAATAGAGCAGATGATTGAGACTTGGATGCAGAAAAATTCTCCTCCTCAAGTAGAACTTTATTATCCTGATAGTGTCAAATTTAACTGGGAAAATAATGTTTCTCAGTTAGACATAGAAGAAGATGATGATACAAAAGTATTAACTAAAAATTATATCAACTATCAAATTAACAAAAATCTAGATATAGATACCTTAGTTGAGGAAATGCGGGGTCCTAATGGAGTATCAATTAAAAACCGCCAACATCGGTGGGATGTCTACTCAAAATGTTTTGTTGGTTCTGAGGCAGTAAAGTGGTTAATGCGGACTCAAAAAATGGATTTGAATGAAGCAATTTATACTGGTCAATTATTAATTGATCGTGGCTTAATTCATCATGTTGTAGATAGACATGGTTTTAAAAATGAGCATCTTTTCTATCGTTTTTATGAGGATGAACAATATTAATGGATAATGGATAATGGATAATTGATAATGGTTTTCCTTTAAGTAGACCACAGTAGGAACGTTGCATGTAACGTCTCGCTTCCAAGAGCGGTTAGTTGAGGAAGGTTATAATCCTAGTTATGGAGCGCGTCCTCCTGCTGTTTTAAAGTTTGCAGATCAAAAACTGCCATTTCGTAGGTTGGTTTGAGCTTGGGAAACCCAACAAATATCGAGCGACGTTTTTCCTGGACGGTAGACCAAAGTAGGGACGTTGCATACAACATCCCTACAAGGTTTTGGTTGTGATTATGTGGTTCATCAATCAGCAAAAACACTGTATCTATACTATACTTTTTCAGATAACTAAACGCCTATTTTACTCGCTTAGTTAACAATAAGCTACCGCCTACCATTGCTAAAGCAAAAAGGGTAGTAGGTTCGGGGGTTGTTGCTGTCGGTGGAAGTGTTGATGCTAATTCTCCTGCTACATAAGTAGCAGAATCAGCTAATCCATCTATCGATGGATTAACAAAATCAATGGAATTACTATAGCTAGCCGAGTTTCGTCCCAAATCAAAACGGGCTAAAGTAATAGTATAGTCTGCAAAAGCCGGATTCCCCGTCAGACTGTTAAATTGCAAAACACCATTAGGAAAAGCAACATTTAATTGATTTCCATCAGTTGATATCCCTTTTGAGTTACCAATCAACCTAGAGTTAGTTTCAGTGAAAGTAAATCCACTAGCACCGATACCATCAGTCACCATAATATTCCAGGATGTTAGGTTATCTGCAGTTAGGGCACCAATTGTATCATCAGTTGTAATTGTTCCTGTAGCGACAAACCCATCTCCAAAATCTAAGGGAGTAATGTTGAAAGTGGCAGCTTGAGCAACTTTATTAAAACCCATGCCCAGAATAGCAAGAGTTAGGGATGTGGCGAAAGATAAACTTTTTACGGTCTACGACCGTAAAAAGTTGTTGATTGCATTTTTGTTGCCTACTTGATTGACGATCATGATTATCTCCTTCTAGTAATGATTATTTGCTGGTTTAATTTTCTGTGAGTTATTAGATAAATAGGGTATAGTTTTTAGTTAATCTTTTGCTATCTGTAGATATACTGACACAGCCATTATTTGAATAGCAAGAGTTAATTCATAACTTCATGGAATCTTCATAAAAGTGCCTAGAAAACTTTACATAATCTTCATAAAAGTGCGTGTTTACCATGAATTTTCCCTCATAAGAACGCTATAAATCCAGTTCCCATTACAAAGGAAAAGATCGGAATGTTATCTTTGGGAACATTCGCGTAGCGCTATAGGCCCAACTGAGAAAGAATAGATAATCTGGTCACTATAAGTTTAGCTTATACTGTCATTTAATATACATATTTATAAATATCTTTACAAAGATTTACACAATTTAGTAATATGAAAAAAAACAAAGGTAAGTATTTGTTCTCACTGTTATGATGGCAACTCAATTTCCCTGGCTCACCACTATAGTCCTACTGCCCCTTCTGGCAGCCCTACTTATACCCCTCATACCCGATAAAGACGGAAAAACCATGAGATGGTATGCCCTTGGCGTAGGTATCGCAGACTTTGCCTTAATGTGCTACGCCTTCTGGAACAACTACAATGCCAGTGACTCTGGTTTTCAACTTGTAGAAAAATATGCTTGGCTCCCTCAAATAGGTTTAAGTTGGGCAGTATCAGTAGACGGTCTATCTATGCCATTGGTACTCTTAGCTGGCCTAGTAACAACACTCTCAATATTCGCGGCGTGGCAAGTAAACTACAAACCACGTCTTTTTTATTTCTTGATGCTGGTCCTCTACTCTGCCCAGATAGGAGTGTTTGTTGCTCAAGACCTAATGTTACTTTTCATTATGTGGGAGCTAGAATTGGTTCCTGTGTACCTACTCATCTCAATCTGGGGTGGTAAAAAGCGTCGCTACGCTGCAACAAAATTCTTACTCTACACAGCAGCCGCTTCTATATTTATTCTGGTAGCAGCTTTGGGAATGGCCCTCTACGGTGGCGGCAATATTACCTTTGACATGGTAGAGCTAGGTATGAAAGATTATTCACTAGCTTTTGAACTTCTAATGTACGCAGGATTACTTATTACCTTTGGTGTTAAGTTAGCTGTTTTCCCTCTACATACATGGCTACCTGATGCTCACGGCGAAGCTTCCGCACCTGTCTCAATGATTCTTGCTGGTGTATTGTTGAAAATGGGTGGATATGGATTAATTCGCCTTAACTTAGAAATGCTCTCTGATGCCCATGTTTACTTTGCTCCTGTTCTAGCTATTCTTGGTGTTGTTAATATTGTTTACGGTGGCTTAAACTCTTTCGGTCAATCTAACATGAAGCGCCGTTTGGCTTACTCTTCTGTTGCTCACATGGGTTTTGTGTTACTAGGTATTGCTTCCTTTACTGACTTAGGAGTAAGTGGAGCTTTACTACAGATGATTTCTCACGGTTTAATTGCTGCAGTGTTGTTCTTCCTCGCAGGGGTAACTTATGATCGCCTCCACACTTTATCATTAGACGAAATGGGTGGTCTTGGTCAAGTAATGCCAAAAATATTTGCTCTATTTACAGTTAGTGCAATGGCATCCTTAGCTCTTCCTGGAATGAGCGGTTTTGCTAGCGAACTTATGGTATTTGTAGGTGTGAGTAGCAGTGATGTTTACAGCTCTACTTTCCGTACAGTCACAGTATTCTTAGCAGCAGTAGGTCTGATATTGACTCCTATCTATCTACTCTCCATGTTGCGTCAAATGTTCTATAGTACTGGTCAAGCGCCAGCTTGTATCCTCAAAGATACTCCTTATGAAAATGAAATTCTAGATGAGGCTGTTTGCTTCGGTACTAATTGTGTTTTACCTGCGAAAGCTGTTTATACAGATGCTAAACCAAGAGAAGTGGCGATCGCTGCTTGTTTCCTAGCTTTGATTATCGGAATTGGTTTATATCCTAAGATGGCAACTCGGATGTATGATGCAAAGACAGTGGCAGTAAATACACAGGTACGTCAATCATACACTTTTGCTAAGGCTAATCCTCAACTATTTGCTGAACGACCTTTCTTACCCAGAATTCCTGAGTCTGAAGTATTATCTGTTTCTGGTGTGTTTAAATAGAATAGAGATAAACTTTTAACAATTAGCTTTTAGAGGTTAGTTGAAAAATATTAGTTTTAATTGATTCAAAGTAGGGGCGTGAGATTGAACGTCTCTACTATTTTTTTTTCATCCTAAATTGTTCAACCTCGGTTGGAGCTAAAATTCATCTTTAGAACTTGTTTCTATAAAGTTTTTTATCAAGATTCAAAGCTTCTAGAGTTTACCTTGTAGAGTAGGTGTGGCAAATATAAATGGGAGTTAGTTATGACAATTTTGGTAAATCAATCTGGTGGCCAAACTCAGTATATCCATGGTTCAGTCGATTCACAGGGTAATAAGATGTGGGGTGAAGGTTTCAATTGCCGTAGATTGAGCAAAGGTGCTTATTTGATAGAGTTCGACACCCCATTTGTGGGTCAACCAACAGCTGTATGTACAATTAAGGGAGCTCCTCAATCTACGTTTAACATATCAGTTGGAATTGTAGAAACTGATACCTCGAAATTTGTCTGCTTCACTTCAGCACCAGATAAGGTTATAGATTGTGGTTTTTCGTTTATCGTTTTTGGTGAGGCATGAAGGGGCAAATAACTACCTATAATTATTAATTTATAAGTGTTTTATCTAATATTATTCTGAAAGATGCTATCTGCTATTGCGCTCGGAATTCAAAAGATTAATGATAAAATAGAGAATTAAGGCGGCGCGATTGCCAATCACTACATTAATGACCTATCCCAACTGCTAATTTTTTCTGGACGGAGATTCGACAAAAAGCTTTTGGGATAAGCTTTTGAGCTTGCTTGTCACCACCTTCAGGTTTGTAGTAGAGCTTTAGCCCATGAAGTATCTATACTTAGGTATAAAGTTCTACTACCAGCTATAATTATAACTATTAAACCGGACATGATATAAGACTTTTTCAGCAACCCCTAACTATAACTAATTACCAACAATAATAAATGATGACCAATGATAGGGTATATTGTAATTCAAATTCGGATCAATTTCTCCCTTAATAAACTTAATTTGAACTTGACGTAGTGCTTCTGCTTTTTTTAGTTGTGAACTATTAGAGAGCAATAATTGTTGATAAAACTGTTTCATTAATTCTGCTGTAGAGGCATCACTTACCCTCCACAAACTCCCTAAAACACTCTGAGCGCCAGCTCGAATGGAAACTCTAGCTAAACCCAATGCTGCTCGTGTATCTCCCAATGCTGTTTCACAAGCACTCAAAATTAATAATTCTATCGCTCGATCTGATCGCTGCAAATTATCACTCTGAAGTAGTCGATCTAGATCTCTAACATTAATGCGTTCATTCCATAGATGGGAACTCGGATGTATGATGCAAAGACAGTGGCAGTAAATACTCAGGTATGTCAATCATATACTTTTGCTAAGGCTAATCCTCAACTATTTGCTAAATGAGCTTTTTTCCCCAGAATTTCTGAGTCTGAAGTATTATCTGTTTCTGGTGCGTTTAAATAGGATTGCGATTGGAATTCAGCAATTAGCTTTTAGCTTGCCTTAAAATTATTTAATTTATTTGAAAGTAGGGATATATCGCTGTCATATCCCTACTCTTTTTTTTGTAAAAAATTACTGAAGAAATATTTTGAATAAAGAGTCAGGAGTAGGAAATTATAGCAGTTTTCACAAAGGTAGACTTGGACTACACCAGTAACCCACATTTCATACTTCAATTTGTAATATTAAAAGTAGCATAAAAATCAGTAGCGCGTAAGTATTTATACTATAGTGATTTAGTTCACTTTGGTGTAAAATAGATAAATATTCAAATTAGCTGCTATGTAACAAAATGTAAATTTTCCTCAAATTAGCAAAAATATGATTTGTCCTATGCTAGTTACTTAATAAATGAAGTATTACCCAATTATAGCATTACTTTTGGGAATTGGTATTGGTCAGGAATTATCCAAAATATGAAATTTTACAGAATTTTTAGGGGTTAATAGCTTTTAACCTCTGACGTATATAGTGGTTATACGTAAGTACTTTTAGTATTTAAATTACTCAAAAACAACCGAAATATCACTGTAATTTTCCTCACATATTACAAATATCACCAAAAAAAAGTGTGATTATTAGGACATAGAGTTCAAACACAAGAAACCAAAAACATGAAAAAGCAAATAATCGCAATTACAACAACAGCCAAAAAACACATTGACAAACAAACTGTGAATTCCTCATTCAAGAAACTCACTGATGTGGGACTGGAAACATTTGTGTGGGAGAAGTGCTCCTTGACAAGGGACACTAAACCTGGTCAGCTTGGCGAAAAAGAAGAATCAGAAAGCTTTGTGTCCCATGAACAATCAGAAGTAGAAAAATTTCCAATGTCAACAAATAGTTTACGGACACAAAAAACAATGATTTTAGAAGAATTAGATGAATTATTGGACGAAGTAGAAAGCTTCTTATCCGAAGAAGAAAATTCACTTGATGAAGAATCAGAAAGCTTATCCTTCCATGAACAATTAGAACTAAAAGAATTAGTAGAAGAATTAGAAATATCAGTAAAAGAATTATAAGTAAAAAAATGAGACGACTGGCTCCAATAATATATTGATATTTTTGGAGAACCAGACAATTCGGCGTTGCACCAATTAGGAATAATAAAACCCGAAAATACATATTTTTAGATAACTATTTCCTCAATATATGTACAGTTGAAAATCTATTATCATTCTTTAATGTGCAACCCCGACACTTCTGCTACAAGTGGTGTTGATCTTTTCATCGGCGATGAAGAATATGACGATTTATGGGGTAAATGTGAAAAATTGTATAACTATAACCAATTACCAACAATAATAAATGATGACCAATGATAGGGTATATTGTAATTAAAATTCAGATCAATTTCTCCCTTAATGAACTTAATTTGAACTTGACGTAGTGCTTCTGCTTTTTTTAGTTGTGAACTATCAGACTGCAATAATTGTTGATAAAACTGTTTCATTAATTCTGCTGTAGAGGCATCACTTACCCTCCACAAACTCCCTAAAACACTCTGAGCGCCAGCTCGAATCGAAACTCCAGCTAAACCCAATGCTGCTCGTGTATCTCCAAATGCCGTCTGGCAAGCACTTAAAATTAATAATTCTATCGCTCGATCTGATCGCTGCAAATTCTCACTCTGGAGAAGTTGATCTAAATCTCTTACATTAATACGTTCATCCCATCCTAAAATGAAGGTATCATTAGGATTAGAACTAAATTGTCCATGAGTTGCTATATGGACTATGCTAAAGGGCGCAGAATTAATTTTGTCTTGAATATTTATTTTCGTGAAATTTTCATCTGCTAATTGCTCAGACTGTGGTAAAAGATTTTTAATTTCCTCTAGTTCCTGTTGAACATTAGGTAAAGGAGCATAGCCTTCGACTGCATAACTTGGTGCTTGTTTATCTGTTCCTGCACTTAATACTCGTAGCTGCTCTTTTAATAAGGGTTTTGGATCAACTAATTGTAAACCCGGAGCAACAGCTATTGCATATCGTTCTACTAGATATCGCTCCCGTTCACTATCATACAAAACGGACATGGGGATATTTCTAAGTAATCCATCCAAGACAAAAACTAAGGTTTTGATTTGACTCGTATTGTGTTCTAGATTTGTTTCCAAGTCTGTTTCAAAAGGTTTGATTAACCACTGATAAAGTTGACTTGAGTGGGACTTGACTTGATTGATTGGTCTTCGAGCTGTAATGTTCACTCTGAGTAGGAATAGGTTTTTGTTAAATTGGGCTTCAAAGTTACTCTTACTCACTGTAGTATAACGAAAATTATCACTACCAGGCAACTTGACAATGACACTTAATCGATCCTCCAATAAAATTGGATAAATAACGGCTGCATTCTCATCAATTTCATCAATATTAATATCCTCAGCATTAACACAAGCATCTTGGAAAAAGTTATCCAATTCTGCCAATTGTAGAGATTCAATTACCTCACGAGCAGCTTTAATATTTGCCAAACTGGGTTGATTTGAGCCTAGTTCAGGTTGGAGTAGTAACGCCACTAATTTTCTATATAAGGGTTCAACACTAGCACGAAAGTCAAACTGAATATCTCGATTTAAAGCTACTAAATTCCTTCGTAAAACTTGGAGAGTATTAAAAGCAGATTTGTAAGCTAAGAGTGCTTCTGAGGTGTTTCCTTGCTGAATGAAAATATCTCCTAATTGTTCTTGGAATTGATAAGCAATATCAGAAGCAGATACTTTTTGAGCGATTGCCAAGGCTTTATTTGTCAATTCAAGTGCATTTTCCAGTTCTCCATTTTGTTGAATCAATTTTCCTTTTCTGCCAATTCCATAAGCTTGTAAACGATAATTATCGATAATTTCTGCTTGCTGAATTGCCTGATTTAGTAGTTTTTTGGGTGGAGTCAATTCGGCGAAATTAGTCTGAAGTTGAGCTAAAGTTGATTTGGAACTTATTTGCTCAAAATCAATAAAAATTTCTGCTAATTTAATTGTTGCTTTAATTGAGTCAGGAGTAGGATTAATTTGATTTAGAGTTTGAATAATTTTAGGTAAATTATTAATCTGAAATTGCACATACGATTGCAGCAAATTCTTGCGACTCTTTTTAGACCACTTATAGCTAGGTTCTTCAGACCACTGCCTAGATTTAAGCAACAAACTAAGATGATTAATAGTTGCCTGAATTTGAACTAATTGTTCAGCAGAAATAGTTGCAGCTTCTTGATAATTAGATAAACCTTGCTCGACTAGAAGTTGAAGTGCTTCTTCCTCTTTTCTTCTTCTGGGATTAATATTAGCAATACCTTTGGCTTGAGAAAGAATATTATTACCTAAATTCAGCAACAATCGAGCTTTAGTATTGTTAGAATCTGCCAAGGTAAAACTTGCTTCTAATACTTGTTGAGATAGCTCTAATTTCCCGATCGCCCGCAATCCATTTCCCAAACTTTGTAGCCCCTGAAAATTTAGGCGAGTATTTGATGTTTGAAACTTTGGCAGAATATTTTCTAAGTCATTTATAGTTAAGCGATCGCATTCTAAATCATTGCCAAATGCTTGTAGCGCAGTATTACAAGATCGTCGATAAAAACCCAAACTAGTTAAAGCTTGAGCTTGATTAATTTTAGTGCCAATAATACCAATTTGATTCTTATTTTGGCGATAAATAACTTCTGCTTCTTGCCAAATTTCTAATGCGGCTTCAGCTTTTCCTTGTTCTAATAATTGAATTCCTTGCTGAACTAAATTAGAAGCAGAAGATTGTGCTAAAACGGGAGATAAAATATTAATTCCCAGGGTGAAATAAAAACTTAATAGGGCAATGGCAAGGAATTTTATTATCTTCATATTCAGTCTATTTCCATCACAAATTATTAGTTATACAGAAACTTACCTGACTTCTCGACTCATATAATGTTTATATAATTAGTTATAATAAAGTTTTGTTTGTAGTTGGGCTTTAGCACAACTATAATGTCTCTTTGAATACCTGCGATGAAAATTTTAGGGAATAGCCAATAGGGAGTAATATCATGTCCGGTTGAACAGTGATAATTAAAGCTCGTAGTAGGGCTTTAGCCCTAAGATAGGTATTTATCGGGCTAAAGCCCTACTACAAACAAAAACTTTTTTATCACTAATTATCCGGACATGATATAATATCAAATCCGGTAGCATCGATGTAATTAGATAAAGAGTGTGGTCTGGGTGGGGAGTGTGGGGAGATGGGGAAATAAGCGTGCATATTTAGCAATAGCTGAAGATGGAACATTTTTTTATACCGAATTAAGCGGATTTGATATAATTTGAAATATAAAAACATTTTTATTATGGCTAATGGTAATTAATGAGACTTAATATAAGATAAATAAATATTTGATGGGCTAAAGCCAAACTACAAGCTTAATTATAACTGTTATACCGAATATAATATCAGCTATATATATTAACTGTCGCTTCATCAAGAAATGGTATTAACCCAAATGACATCCTGGAAGTTCTTACTCAGGATCGAATTATCATTACATTATATGTCTGTCGGACGAAAACCCCCTCAAAAAGAAAAAGGAGAAGCAGAAATAGAAAAATAAAACCCCTCCTCCTGAGCAGTTTTATCTCGCGAGTCCACATCCACCAACGGAATTCCATAATCCAAGCGAATATTCACCTTATCCCACAAACTCAGTTGCAACCCCACTCCCACTGCCGCCAAACCATTAGTTCTCTCCACCTCTTCACCATTACTATTCCATGCTACCCCCCCATCAATAAACGGCACTACCTGAAATAATCTATTCTCTCCTGATATCCACGGCACTGGCAACCGCAACTCCACCGTTCCCAAGGCTCCATTATCCGTCAAACGAGTATCCTGGCGATAAGCTCTCACACTCCGATACCCCCCCAAACCAAACCTTTCTAACGGCACCAAATCTGATGGAGATAACTGCACGTCTGCTCCTACCACCAACAAAGTATTTTCTGCCAACTCTCGCACCCATTGTCCCTGGCCACGCCAATAGAAAAACCTACTATCCGGTTCATTACTATTCACCGTTGCATCCAATATTCCCAACCCCACATTAAACTGAGAATTAAATGCCAACACCTGATTTTTTTCCCGTAGTTGATAATCTTGGAAAAACTGCAAAATTGATAATTTCGTTTCTCCATTATCATCAGCTCCTTTTGATAATGGAAAATTTGTGCCTAATATTGATGTTTGACTATCTCGCCTTGTTGCAGATAACCCCAAACTTAAGTTTTGTCGTGGCGTTTGCACTATTGGTTGACGAAATGATAATTTGTAAGTATTAGAAATTGACTCAATATCCAGTCTTTCAAATGGTGATTCTATTACTTCATTATCTCTATGGCGGTAAAATAGTTCGATATGACCATTACTGGAGTTGACGGGAATAGAATAAGATACTTCTACCATATCGCTGCCATCAGTATTAGTGTAGAGAGTATTCAAACTGTCACCCAAACCTGTAATATTTCCATAACCTACTTTTACTCCTCGCCGAAATGTACCCACACTTGGTGCCCTGCCGTTATTACTAATGGTTGCTATTTGCCAGGGGTTAGCTGTTACTACTTCTACGTCTAATATATTTGTATCTAGGCGGACTCCTGCTGAAAGTTCGGCAGATATGATTTTGATATTGGGGTCTAGTTGTAATAATTGTAGGGCAGAAAATAGCTTTTCTTGGTTAAGGGGAGCGGTGGTTGCTTTTTCTAATCTACTTTTGATATAATTTTTGTTTAATCTGCCTTGGATATTCACGTTGATTTCACTGACTCTTCCTTCTACTACTTGGAGAGTAACAGTACCCTTTTCCGATATAATTTGGGTCGGGATGAATGCTCCTGATGTGATGTAATTGTTTTCGGTGTAATATTGTGTGATGGTGGTGCGTGCTGCTATGAGTTGGGCAAAGGTGATCGGTCTGTTGAGGTATGGTGTGAGTTGTTGTTGTAGCTCTTCGTTGCTAAATTTGGTGTTGCCAGTGAAGTTGAATTGTTGAATTGTTACTTTTAGGGGTTCGGAAGTTGGGGTGGGAATAGTTCCATTACTGCTGGCGAGTAGATATGGTTGGGGTTGTTGAGCGTCTAATTGTTCGCAGTTGGGTGGTATTAACCAGGGGCGTGCGGGTGTGGCAGTGTTCGGATTGGTTATCAGTTGAATCCCTTGGGGTGTAGATATCCAACCTTGTGCTTCGATAAATTCTTGGTCTGATGAGATGATGGTTTGTGGAGGAGTGTTTGGGGTTTGTTCATCTTGCCAGAGGGTGTTGGGGGTGAGGGGATCTGTAGGGTTTGGTGGTAAACCGCCTTTGCCAGTTATACTGAATTGGCTGCCTTCTCCTTTTCGGCAGGAGTTTTGGTTGATGAGAGCGGAAATGTCTTGGATGGTGTGGTCAAATTCAACGAGTCCATCACTAGGATCTACGTCTGGGGTGTTGATATTGACTTGGCCACTAAATGAGGCTCCAAGTTCTGAAGTGGCAGTGATGTCGCTTTGGTTTGTTTGTTGGGGACGGAATTCTGTACCAAATATCCCTGTGGCAGTGATGTTGATGGTGCCACCCAATGCTTGTTCGGCGTTAGCGGTGATATCGCTGTTTTCCAAAGCAACTAGGTTTTCGGTGTTGATGTTGATGTTGCCTCCAGTGGCGGTGCCGGTGGCGTTGGTGGTAATATTGCTGTTGTTGCGGAGGATGAGGTCTTTATTGTTGTTGATGGTGATACTGCCTTGGCCTGCTGTGGTTTCGGCATTGAGACTAGCTTGGTTTTCGATGAGGATGTTGTTGGTGTTGACTTCTAGATTGCCTGCGGGTTGTTGGGTGGCAGAGCTGACTGTAATTTCGGCTTGGTTGCGGAGATTGAGAGTTTCGGTATTGATGCTTAGTGTTCCTCCCGCTCCTGTTGCCGTGGAGTCTGCTGCTGTAGTTAGTCTGCTGGGTGTACCGTTAGCAGAGGTTTCTGTGAGTTCTAGTTTTTTTGCTGAGATGGTTATATCTCCTGCGTTTCCTTGACCAGATGTGCTGGCTGTTATTCGCGCCCCGTTGTCAATTTGTAGGTTTGTTGTGTTCAGTGTTATGTTTCCTCCATTGCCTATTGCTTCTTTTTGTACTGCTGCTGTTATTTCACTGACTCTTTGATCGTCAGCAGCAACTCCAATTAGTTCTATATTAGTGGCAGAGATAGTTAACTCTCCTCCTTTTCCCTTACCTAAAACATCTACACCTATTTTAGCTCCATCTTCAACTCGTAAATTTTCTGTCTTGATACTTATACTCCCTCCATTTCCTTCCCCTATATCCTGAACTGAAGCAAATAAGCCACTAGGAAATTGAGCATCAGCAGTAGTCCCAATCAGTTCTATATCTCTAGCAGAGATAGTTAAATCTCTTCCATCTCCTTGACCAAAAGTGCTAGTGGCGATCTGTGCTCCATCTTGAACTCGTAAACTGTTTGTATTAATGTTTAAGGTCCCTCCATTTCCTATCTCTAATGTGTTAGCAAATAAACCACTGCTGAATTGATCCGCAGACTCCCCAATAAGTTCTATGTCTTTAGCAAAGATAGTTAAATCCCCTCCATTTCCCTGACCAAAAGTGCTAGTGGTGATCTGTGCTCCATCTATAAGACGTAAATTTTCTGTCTCAAGCCTGAGATTCCCTCCATTTCCTTCCCCTCCCAACTTTACGATACCGTTTATAATCGTGTTCCGAGTAAATGAATCACCAGAACCTCCTACCAGTTCTACATCGGTAGCAGATATAGTTAAATTACCCCCTGTTCCCTCACCTAATGTACCAACAATTATCTCGCCTTTTTCTCTAAGGTATAAACTTTTTGTCTCTATTGTTAAATTTCCGCCTTTACCTGTTGCTCCTGCGGCTACCTCTACCGTAATGCCACTAAGAATTTCACCGTCGGGAGTTGTTCCCACCAATTCAATGGACTCAGATGCTCTAATACTTGATATGTCGCCATCCTCTGACCCCAAGGTGTTCGTTAAAATTCTTGAACCATTCTGTACTTCAATACGCCTACCTTGAATTGTAAATTTTCCTGCTCCATTTCCACTGACATCTAGAGAGCTAGCTTGAGATAGTTGAATGCTACCGAATATAGAGATTTGGTCATAGTTGAGGATATTGGAAGTATCAGTGATTCCTACCACACCACTATGAACACTCCTTAGTTCAATTACTCCTCCTTCTGAGGTAAGGTTTCCTCCTCTTAAAGAAATGTTTCCTCCAATAAGAGCCAAGGTTGCACCAGGTGCAACCTCCAGTCCTACATTTCGGTTGTCTCTGATATAAGAAAAGGTGCTCGAATCGAAACTTAAGTTATGACCTCGCCCTTCAACCAGAATACTACCTGGATTTTTTGGCAATCTTAACCCAATGGGAACATTAACTGTCAGTAGTGGGAGTGCTTGAGTATCTGAAGTAGCAAATTCAAATCCATTTTTAAATAAGATGCTATCGGCAGTAGATCCATAAAAGGAACCTTGAATATCTAATTGAGCTTCTGGTCCAAAAATTATGCCGTTGGGGTTGAGGAAAAATAGGTTTGCATTTCCTAGTACGCCTAGAGTTCCTAATATATTAGAGGTGTTATTTCCTGTGATGCGAGTCAGGATATTTACAACTCCATCAGGGTTAGTAAAGTAAACTCCTCGTCCCTGTTGAATGTTGAATTCTTGAAAACTGTGGAATAGGTTTGCTCCTCTTTGGGCACCACCGTCTATGCGATCGCTTTCTACTTCTTTGATATTTATGTTTGGTGTGACTACTGAATTTTCTTGTCCGAAGGTGCTATCTGGTTGTAGTTGTGAGAAAGCTGGTGGGATATAAAGTCCACAAGTTCCTAAATTTAAAGATATAGTTATGAGTGGAATTTTGTAAAAAAATGACATTTCTCACAAAGAGTTGAGTTGAAATAATATTTACATATTATTACATAGCAACAAATTTTAATGCCTATCTAACTTAGGCTCTTTAGAATTATCTCAAATCTGTTTAATTCGGTATAAAAAAATGTTCCATCTTCAACCATTACCAAATATTTCTCGATTTCCCCATCTCCCCATCTCCCCATCTCCCCATCTAATTACACTGATGCTACCGGATTTGATATTATCTACTAGGAGGACTCATCTGTGCCACAATATATTCGAGTTCATTCGATTGCGACTCTAAGAATTGGTTTTGGTTAGGAACTTCCAATGTAGAAATTGTCGTAATATATCTTGTGGGAATTTTAGCTGCTAATAATATTAGCAGTATGGACATCATGCTCATCCCAATTTTGTGGCATAATTTATTTGTTGATAGTCCGTTAGTGTAGTTTATATTCTCAGAGTTTTTGGAATTTGTAGCCATAATAGTTCTCCTTACTTCAGTTTAATTTTGACATTCAATAGATTCTGGGATTCCTTATATAACTATAATATCTACCTCATTTTTGATCTAGCAGTAATTCAAATCACGGACTCTATTGACTAAAGTCCGTGATTATTCAGTTGGCCATGTTTTTTGTGTCTCGGTTTCAGGAATAAGTCGGGTTTATTTGTTTAATACCAAGTTTGGATAAATACTTATTTATACTTTGTCGTGGACCGAAACAGCTAATTTTGTGGATTAGATTGCATTAGATCATCTGGGGGGCAAGGGCGGGTTCATTTGGTTTCAGGTTAAAACTTATTAATTTAATGTGGAACTGGCCCCTATCTATTGCAACATTTTAGGCGTGTCGGTCCAATAGTAATGTGTCTAGCTTGAGAATGTAGGTTAAAAACCTAATCCTCCAAGCCTCTTCCCTTGCATACGAAGGAAGAGGCTTGGGGTTTCCTTTCCTAAAGGATAGGAGGGTTCAGGGGATAGGTCTTCATTACAGAAATCTAAAGATTTTTATCCCAAGGCGATCGCACCTCTTTTAAGAACTCATATAAGTCCTCTCCTTCTATCACTTCTCTTTCTAAAATTTGCTGAGAAATATTTTCCAACAAATTCCGATTATGATTCAAAATATCTAAAGCTTGCTGATGAGCTTTTTCTACAATTTCTTTAACTTCATTATCTATTGCTTCAGCAGTTTTTTCACTAACTAAACGACGGGGATTAACTCCTTCATTACCTAAAAATCCACCTTGACTACGCCGTTCATAAGCTAATGGTCCTAATACTTTACTCATACCATAAGTTGTTACCATTTGTTCGGCAAAATCAGTAGCTTTTTGTAAATCTCCCGAAGCTCCAGTGGTAATATTTCCAAATACAATTTCCTCCGCAGCACGACCTCCTAGAAAAGTAGCAATTTGCCCCCGAATTTCCTCTTCATCCCTTAAAAATCTATCCTCAGTTGGTAACTGCAAAGTATACCCTAAAGCTGCCATTCCTCTTGGTACAATTGAAATTTTTTCCACCTTGCCACTACCAGGCATTAATGCACCAACCAAAGCATGACCAACTTCGTGATAAGCTACTATTTTCTTTTCGCGATCGCTCAAAACTCGACTTCTTTTTTCTAAACCAGCAACTACTCTTTCAATAGCTTCAGAAAAGTCTATTTGTGCAACAGTTTCTCGTTTATTTCTAGCAGCTAATAAAGCAGCTTCATTCACCAGATTAGCTAAATCTGCTCCTCCAAAACCAGGAGTTCTGGTTGCTATTTTATGCAAGTCAACATCTTCTCCTAACTTAACTTTTTTGGCATAAATATTTAAAATTGCTTCCCGACCAACTAAGTCTGGACGGTCTACTAATACCTGTCTATCAAATCTTCCCGGACGTAACAAAGCGGCATCTAAAGCTTCGGGTCTGTTAGTGGCTGCTAAGACAATAACTGTTAAATCTCCTGCTCCAAAACCATCCATTTCAGTTAACAGTTGATTCAGGGTTTGTTCCCGTTCATCATTACTGCCACTCTGGAAATTTCCACTACTTCTAGACTTACCAATTGCGTCTATTTCATCAATAAAAATAATACAAGGAGCTTTCTTTTTTGCCTGTTGAAATAAATCGCGAACTCTAGCAGCACCAGTACCTACAAATAGTTCTACAAATTCTGAACCAGAAATACTAAAAAATGCTACTCCTGCTTCTCCAGCAACTGCTTTTGCTAATAAAGTTTTACCTGTTCCAGGAGGTCCTACTAATAACAAACCTTTGGGTATTCTAGCACCAATTTCAGTGAAGCGTTGTGGCGATTTTAAGAAGTCTACAATTTCAGTTAATTCTGTCTTTGCTTCTTCTACTCCTGCGATATCAGCAAAGGTAATTTTTTCTGATTCTCCCTCTATATAAACTTTAGCTTTACTCTTGCTCATTGACAGAGAACCTTGGGGTCCACGATTCATAAAAAACTGAAATGCTGCTACTAATATAATGGGAGGAATTACCCAATTTAAAAGAACAGCAAGCCAACGACTTTGAGGGGGTGCTGCTTGAAATATAATTTTATTATCTTCTAAACGTTTAAGTAGTTGAGGGTCATTTATTGTGGTAGTAGCAAGTAAAGGTCCGGGTTTATTTTCTTCTCCTTTGAGGCGATATAAAATTTGTTCGTTATCTATTTGTACTCCTACTACTTGTCCGTTTTCTACTTGTTGAATAAATACACTATAAGGAACACGAGGCGGTTTGCGACGTGGCATGAATGCGTATACTGCTAATAACACAGCTGCCAAAATTAATAAAGCACTTCCAATTTGACGATTACGGGAATTTTTGGGATTCTTCTTAATACTCATATTTATTGTGGTATAATTTCAAGCCATAAATGACAAGAAGTCGGATTATTTCAGACTAATATAAAATCCGGTTTAACAGAATTCAATTGCGACCAAAGGGAAACAATCTCCTAAACCCAAGGGAATTGCTTTCTTCCATTCTCTTTCAGTCGCAATGGCTTAGATATTGTAATTATCCGGATTTGATATAATATAATATTATAGCATTTACATTTGACTGTGAATAAACAGTTGAATGGTAGTATTGGACAAGAACCACTATTAATTGCTTGTAGGTACTTAATTATTAATTATTAATTACTTCAGGACTTACGCAGAGATACCATATATAGCATATAATAGTTAATCGCGATCTTCATTATAATTTTTGCGATACGGCTGACGCCACGCTCCAGGTTTTCCTGACGGAATGCTGCGCGACATGTTTGCGCAGCGAAACACTTAACTATATACCAACAAAACTTCACTCATAAATCACAATAAATCTCTACCCTGCAATACTGCAAAACCCTTAGTATTTTTACACCCCTTAGAAAACTGAATTAGTGCATTTTTAATATGAGCATCTAAACCAATCCAATTCATAACAACTTGTAAAAATTTATGGGTGCGTTTCTCATGGTGCATCTTCAACAAAAATCTTAATAAATAACGTAAAGGTTGGTCGTTATCTTGGGGATTATATTCTGCATTACGACTAATTTTCCTAAATCCAAAAGTTGGTAAATAATCCTTTCTTGGTTCTTCAATCATTGTACAAACTACACAGCCCAAAGTTTGCACTGGAGTAATAGCTATGGCAACTTGAGAATTTAAAGTCGGAGAAGATAAAAAATTGAGTAGGTCGGCATATTCTTTTTTTATTCTTTCTAATAATTGTTTAGCTGCTCTCTCTCCTTTTCTCATTTCCATCTCACATTTAACTGGAGCAAATATTACTAAGCGAGGTTCCTGAATATCTTTATAAGCTTCTTTGAACATTGCTGTTATTTGCTTTGGTTTATTGACATATTCATTAAATTTCCCCTTAGACATCATTAATGCTGGGGTATCAATAGCAATTACAACCGCAGCAGCATCATTCATTAATTCTCTCACAAATCTTTTTTCGTTAGGACTAGCTTTATCAGAAATAAAACCTCCTGGATAGTCATAAAAATTTAGTCTTAAAAATGGTTTTTTATCCTGTTCAGCTAAGTCAAAGATAAAAGAGCGAACTTCTGAAGAACCAGGAATACCTGCTCCAGGTTGTACTTTAAAAGTTTCTGTCAGACTTTTTAATTCCTTCAGGCGTTTTTTGAGAATAGCATTACTTTCTGCTTCTGGAATTAGTTGGAGATTTGCCTGAAAACTTATTCTTTTAAATTGTTCGTACATTGAAGTTAATAGGCTTGTTTTACCAACAGCACTAGGACCTAGAAGTGTAATTTTTAATTCATTCATAGTGATAATTGTTCCTTGATGTAATTGTTAATTGATTGTAGGTATATGAGGTATAGACACTAATAATAAAACTTTTGTGGTGTAGGCATATTACCTGCAACAACTGTAGCTAATACCGTTTCACTCAATTGATAATTCAGAATTGAGAATGCCAGATTTGATAGGCTAAAAACTCTCACAAAACAAAAGTTTCAGGCAATTATTTGACATTTACAGTTTGAAATTATTTGTGACATCCTTAGAGTGAATTGGTATAACTTAAATGAAATTAGCTGTAATAGTGGTCTGCTTATTTGTACTTATAGCGGTTTTTTACAAAGGTAGACTACAGAAAAAAAGAAACAGCAGATTCCAGGTTAATGTGATACAACTAACGGAATGAATATTTTGTGCTTGTTCCTTATTCCCTATTACTTATCTCTCCATCTCCCCTATTCCCCATTCCCGAAAATCATCAATATATTTACTTCCAAAAGAAAAGGGAGATTTTATCTAGGAATCACGATCATAAAAATTGTATCTTCCCCAACTGTGGAATTACAGCCAATCTTACCACCGTGTTTTTCTATTACTATTTGATGTAGAATCCGGTTATATAGTGTATGTTGATAATTCTATAATTACTTCAATATTCAATCTCCCCACCCCCAATCTCTCCCAACTATTATTCCTAGTGCAGGATGACGGAAATAAGTAACCAGTGATATCAAATCCGCTAGTATTGGTGTAATTAGATAAAGAGTGTGGGGAGATGAAGAGGTGGGGAGAGCTAGAAAGATTTGGTAATAGCTGAAGATGGAACATTTTTTTATACCGATGCTACCGGATTTGATATAACAAAATACTCAAAGCCTTACCAATCAAAACTTATGAATTATGAATTATGAATTATGACTTCCGCGTAGCGGTACTAGTGATTCAATGTTTTTTTTGTTGGATAGGAATTTCTATAAAAAAGGTTGTTTCTCCTGGTTGAGATTGACAAGAGAGACTTCCTTCGTGTTGTTCGGTAATAATTTGATAGGCTATTGATAAACCCAAACCAGTTCCTTTTCCCACCGCTTTCGTCGTAAAAAATGGATCAAATAGGCGATCGCGTATTTCGGCCTTTATTCCTTGGCCATTATCCGATATAGCAATCGTCACAGTTTCTCCATTAGTTTGAGTGCGTAGGGAAATCCGAGGCTGAATTTCCGGTGATGATTCTAACGCATCAATAGCATTATTGAGAATATTCATAAACACCTGATTGAGTTGACTTGCATAACACTCGACTAAGGGTAAATTCCGGTAATCTTTGACGATTTGGATTTCTGCTACTTCTTCTCGCCCCTCTAACCGAGATTGTAAAATAGTCAGGGTACTTTCTATTCCCTCATGTAAATCTACTACTTTCAATTCCGCTTCATCTAATCGAGAAAAGTTTCGCAAAGCAAGCACAATTTTTTGAACGCGCTCTACTCCAGTTTTCATAGAGTCTAAAATTTTGTGGAAATCTTCCTGAGAATACTCCAAATCTATTTCTGCGATAATTTCCTCAATTTCTGGATGGGTTTCGGGGAAGTGATGTTGGTAAAGATCAATAACCCGAATAAAATCCTGGGCATAATCTCTCGCATGATTGATATTTCCATAGATGAAATTGATAGGATTGTTGATTTCGTGAGCTATGCCAGCAACCATTTGTCCTAAACTAAACATTTTTTCACTTTGAATGAGAGCAACTTGAGTACGCTGCAGCTCTTTTAGTTCTTGTTCAAGTTGGAGTGCTTGTTGTGCTTGTTGGTATAGTCGGGCGTTTTCCAACGTAATAGCAGCTTGAGCACATAGCAATTTCAGCACTTCTATCCGATCTGCGGTAAAAGCCCCTATTGTTCGATTGTTTTCAAGATAAACAATACCTATAAGTTTTCCGCGTTTCAATAGAGGCAGACATAAAATAGAACGAGGTTGATTTTCTTTGATATACCTATCTCGTGCATAGTCAGTTTCCCCCGCAGCATTATCTAAGAGCAGAGACGTTCGGGTGTGTTTGACAGTATTAACGATCACCAAGGGTACTTCTAGGCTGTCTTCGACGGGAATCCTGTCTATGGGTTGAGTTTGTCCGTCAGTGCTCTTGGCTTCTATGATTAAGGTTTCCTCACGGAATAACATTAATGTGACAGTCTCGGCACCAGCATTTTCTTGGATGACTTGCATGAAGTTAGCAATGGCGCACTCAAGGTTTATTTCTTGGGAAAGGCTGCGGGATGCTTTCATCAGGCTAGCTAAATCTAACACTTCTCCAGTAGAGGTACTTGTATTGGTAACCGTTCCTTTAGTCAGATTTGCCATCGTATCGTTGGCTTTTCCACTCAATTGTTGCCGTTGGAGAATGGGAGATAGCAGTTGGGGATAACGTTTTTCCAGGTCGTCTGTTTTGGCTTTGGCTCCCCACTGAGCATAACAATAATAGGCTTCTTGCATATAGGTACACGCTATTTTTTCTTTACCCCAGTCGAGATAAAATTTAGCTGCAAGTTCATTGGCAATGGCTTCGTTTTGTATAAACTCATTGCTTTTAGCCTCAGAAATAGCACTATCGTAGAAATCTATTGCTTCAAGTATTTGACCTGATATCCGAGCCATTTCCGCAGCAACAATTAAATAGCGATGCAAGAAATTTTCTGGGCAATTATTCGCCCAGATTTTCATCTGTTCTTGATTAGCGATCGCTTGTTGCCAATCGGATGAATTGACATCTATTGAACCAGGTTGATGCAAGGCAAGTAAACTCAGAGAATAGTAAAAGTTATGTTCTACTTCCGAAATATTGCCTTGGATAGATTTAACTACACTTTTGGCCTCGATCGCATATTCTAGAGCCTTTTGAGGTTGATTTTGCAAGTAAAGTACCTGGGATTTAAGAATCAGGTACTGAGGAGTATAGGCCATTGTTGCGATAAAATTTGCTTCCTCCTGCCCTTCTGCTTCTGTTTCTGTTTCCGCAAATTCTACAGCTTCCAGTTGGGAAAGTAATTTCTGGCACGATCTTGCCATATCAATTACGACTTGATCCTGTCTTTTTTCGCCAAAAGCTAGGCATACTTCACTTGCTTTCAAAGTATCTTGTATATGATCTCCGGCAAAAATGAGCATAAACAAACGATATGCAAGATTGTAACCTGCCCATTGTAAATTCCCATATTCCAGCCCTGAATTGTAACCTTTTAACGAAAGATTGTTGCTGATTTTTGCTGGTTCTACCCAAGGACTCAAGCACAGTCCGAAGGAACAATAAGTCATACTTTGAAGACTTTTATTGAAATATCTTTCGCTCAAGTTAACGCCAAGACGACCGAATTTATATCCAGTGCGAAATTCTTCTGAATGAAGATTCAAATATATACCATACTGTGAATAAGCAGGAGCTGCTTCAGCAGTATTTCCGTATTTCATCAGCAAATGAGCGCATTTCACAATTGCTAATGCCCAAACATCCAATTTGTAGAAATATCCAACCGGTTGCATACTGAGTAATAAGCTGATGGCAACTTTGATCTTGGGATTCTCAATTTCTTGAAGTTGCTCTAGTTCGCTAATCTGCCGTTCTCCCAAGGTTTTTTGTGCTAAAGAATATTCTTGCTCAACTGCTTCAGATAAATTCTGTTGAGGGAAATTAATACCTAAAAGTTGTAATCCTGTAATACCCGCCTGGATTGATGCTTCAAAGTCAGCCATTGCCGCATATTGAACAATGAGTAGTTTATGAATCCTGGCTTTTTCTAGGTTTTTTTTAGCAAAGGCAATAATTGCTTCTATGTATTTTTTTGAGGCAGTAAAGTCTCCTTTTAAATCCTCAATTTCTGCTCTTTCCTCGTGTAGCTCTAGTGTCAGATCGTACTGAATTTCCCATGAATTTTCAGGCAGTAGATCCATGGCGATTGCCAAGTAACCACTCGCAGCTACATAGGCAGTTGAAGTTTTTGCCTTTTGACTTGCTCTTAAGTTCAACAACACCAGAGCGTTTCGCTCCCTAGAACTGGTTACTAGCTCAATACCAATGTTTAAATGATTGACTATATCAAATAGCTTGTTTTCTTGTTGATCATTAGATGTTTTTTCTAATAATAATTTTCCTATGTTTAAATGCGTTACTTTTTCTTCTCCAGTAGCAATTAAAGAATAAGCAGCTTGTTGAACGCGATCGTGCAAGAAGCGATAGCCCACTGTAATTCCCTCGGTATTATCCTCCTCTTTTTTCCATCCTTGAAAAAACTTATAGGCTTCGCTCTTGGGTAAAATTAGTCCCTCCCGCAGAGCGCTCCACAGAGCTGCTGCTACTTCCTCAGAAGGGGTTTCGCAGATAATCGCTAAAGTCTCTATGTCAAATTGATTGCCGATACAAGCCGCCAATTTCAAAACACCTTGGGTAGCTTCTGGCAACTTGTGCAACCGTCCTGCCATAAATTCCACCACATCATCTGTGAGGGCTGCATCTTGGACTTTCACCAAATCGCATTCCCAATATCCCAAATTTTGATTAAAAGTAATTAACTCATCCTCATGCAATCCTTTTAAGAACTGAGTCGTAAAGAAGGGATTGCCTTTCGTCTTTTGATAAACTAAATCTGTTAAAGGAGCCACTAACTCCACCGAACAGCTGAGAGTTTCCGCCACCAATTGATTGATATGAGCCACAGATAAGGGAACAAGAGTAATAGTCGAAATTGTTGTCTGTTGTTTCTCCAACTCTGCCAAAGTTAACATCAATGGATGAGCCGGGAAAACTTCGTTATCTCTATATGCCCCCAACAGGAGCAAATATCCCGTTTGAGTGTCTCCCATCAATACTTTCAATAAGTTTAACGAGGCTGAGTCCGCCCATTGCAAGTCATCGAGAAAGATTGTTAAAGGATGCTCAATTGTTGTGAATACAGCGATAAATTTCTCAAACAGGAGGTTAAAGCGGTTCTGGGCAGCACTGCCTTCGAGTTCAGGGACAGGGGGCTGTCCTCCAACGATCCTTTCCAGTTCGGGAATAACGTCAATGAGAACTTGCCCATTTTCTCCCAATGCTTCTAGGATTTTCCCTTTCCATTCTTGCAATTGGGCATCACTTTCTCCAAGTATTTGCCCCATTAAGTCTCGGAATGCTTGGACAAAGGCAGAGAAGGGAATATTGCGATTGAATTGGTCGAATTTGCCTTTGATAAAGTATCCTTTCTGTCTGGTGATGGGTTTGTGAACTTCATTTACCACGGCAGTTTTCCCAATGCCGGAAAATCCTGCTACTAGCATCATTTCTGTTTTTCCTGTTGCTACTCTTTCAAAGGCATCAAGCAAAGTTTGGACTTCTTTTTCCCTGCCATAGAGTTTTTCTGGGATTAAAAAGCGCTCGCTCAAATCCCGCTCTCCTAATGTAAAAGGTTGAATTTTTCCTGTTTCTTCATATTCAACCCTACATTTTTCTAGGTCATATTTTAGCCCCAATGCACTTTGATACCGCTCTTCACCATTTTTGGCCATCAATTTCATAACTATATTAGCTAATGGTTTCGGTACTTGGCTCTCAGCAATTGTCGGAGGGGCTTTGGCTATGTGTGCGTGAACCAATTCCAGGGGGTCTTCACTTTCAAAGGGCCGTTTTCCTGTCAGCAGTTCATAAAATGTGACTCCTAGAGAATAAAAATCACTGCGATAGTCTATAGCTCTATTCATCCTTCCTGTTTGTTCCGGAGAAATATAAGCCAGAGTTCCTTCTAAAACATTGGGGGTTTGCAAACTTGTTCGTTCTTTCGGTAGTAACGAGGAGATACTAAAATCTATTAATTTTACTTCTTTTGTTTCTGGATGAATTAAAATATTTGCTGGTTTGATATCTTTATGAATAATTTGATTTTGATGGAGATGGTGCAGAATTTCTGCTATTTGCAAAGAAATTTCCCAAAATTGTGCAACGGATACAGAGAATTGTTGCTGATATTCTGCCAGAGAGATGGCTCCTATATCTTCCATGATCAGAGCATAGCCATTCTTGTAACGCAAGAGCGAGTAGTGTTTGAGAATGCCGAGGATGTCTAGATTTTTGGCAATGGCGTATTGATTTCTAAACTGGACTAATTCGTTAAAGGATGGATATTCGTTACCCATTAATTTGACTACTAAGGGTTGCTCAGTCTCAATATTTCTACCACGATAGACTAGGGTACGTTCGCTTTCGTAGATGAGTTGATGAGTTTGATAATTGGCGATTTTTATGTTTTTTGTTTCAGTCATTGGTTTCTTTTGTTTGTTGTTGAGTCTAATTTTGATGATATTTATGCTTAGTTTACTTCTTTTTTTGATCAAAGTCTAACTATCATAAATCTTTACAGTTGTCTGTTTTCATCATTAGTGCACCCATAATTCTTGCGACAGTTTAAAGGAAAGCCATATTTTATTTATCTGGGAATCACAATTGTAAAAGTTGTACCTGCCCCAACTGTTGAATCACACCTAATCTTACCACTGTGTTTTTCTATGACTATTTGATGGGCGATCGCCATGCCCAAACCTGTTCCTTTGCCCACTCCTTTTGTAGTAAATCCTTGCTCGAATACTCTTGCTTTTAATTCTTCGGGCATTCCCATTCCGTTATCGGCAATCTTCAGGATAACGCTCTGTTTGTCTGCACTAAACTCTGTTTCAATAGTAATCTGATTTGGTTCTTTTTCTATTTCTTCAAAGCTTTTATCCCCATTACTTTCATCTAAAGCATCAATCCCATTCGCGAATACATTCATAAACACTTGATTTAGTTGCCCGGGATAGCATTTCACTTCTGGAATATTACCATAATTTTTAATAATCTTAATGGCAGGACGTTTTTCATTAGCTTGCAGGCGATATTTTAAAATTAATAAAGTATTATCTATTCCATCGTGTAGATTAAATTTAGTTTTATTTGCGGTATCTGTACGCGAAAATGTACGCAAAGATGTGCTGATATTGCGAATAATATCACATCCTTCTTCCATTGAACCAATCAGTTTTGGGAAGTCTTCGGCAATAAATTCTAGCTCAAGATCTTCGAGTTTTTCGACGATTTCATCTGGAAGGTTAGAATGTTCTCCATACAGAGAAATTGCTGTCAATAAATCTTGCAGATGCTCTTGTGCCGCACTAATATTTCCCCTGATAAACCCTACAGGATTGTTGATTTCGTGGGCAACTCCAGCCGCCCAATTACCCAGCATTGCCATTTTCTCATTCTGCACCAGTTGCAATTGAGTATCTTGCAACAGTTGCAACGCATGAGCTAATTCTTCAGTTTGTCGTTCTATAGTCGCAATATTTTGATATGCGCGTAAAGCTGCAATTGTTGTTGTAACTAGCTTTTGTCGCGTCAGATCAATTTTGAGCTTATAATCGTTGATTTCATAATTGATAATTACTGATTCTTCTGGTGCTTCTCCAGGTTGTCCAGTGCGTAAAATAATCTGGACTTTGCGATTGTTTAAATCTTCACGAATGTAACGCACAACTTCCAAGCCAGCATCATTGGTTTCCATGACTACATCCAACAACGCCAAAGCAATATCAGGATTTGAGTGCAAAACTTTTTTTGCTTCTGCACCAGAATAGGCGTAAATAAATTCTATTCCTTTTCCTTCAAATTCAAGATTTTTCAAAGCCAGTTTTGTGGCTTGATGAACGCTGGGATCGTCATCAACAATCAGGATTGCCCAAGTGTTACCAATGCCTCGAACGGGAGATTCTTCAGTTTCCTCTTCTTCTAAAAAGATAAGATCCTCATCTTCTAAAATTATCAGGTCATCAATTTTTTTGTCCGGTTCGGGTTTGCTTGATTTGTTAGACATAAGTGTAAATAAATGAAGTTGCAGATACAATTACAGAAGTATAAATTATGGCGTTGCTGAATCAAGGGATGAAACTTTTGGGAATAGGTAAATCCCATCTTTTACTTCCTCTGTCTCGAAAACTACAATTCATCCCACAAATATGCAACGCCGAAATTATTGAGGAATGGAGAGGGTAAAGTTTATCCCCTCTCCTAGTTGGCTGTGTGCCAATATTGTTCCTTGCAGTTTTTGCGTTACCAAATTATAAACTATATGCAGTCCCAAACCACTTCCACCTTGATTTCTGGCTGTTGTATAAAATGGCTCAAAAATTTGAGAAAGCTCTGCTTGTGAAATCCCACAACCATCATCTGTATATTCAATAATTAATCGCTCTTTTACCTGTTCTATCCTCCAATTTAATTTTCCCGTTTTTCCATCACGATAAGCATGAACTAGAGAATTGTTGGTTAAGTTGGTAACTATTTGCGCCAATGCTCCCGGATAGGTTGTAATATTTAGATTTTCATCTCCTTCGATATTCACTTGATGCCCCCGTTGTCGGATCTTAGGCATTAAACTCGTCAGCAGTTCCTCTAGGTACGGTTTAATGGCAAAGGTACGTATTTCTAAATTGCTTTGATCTACGGCTACTTGCTTAAAACTGCCGATTAATTCCCCTGCTCGCTTTAAATTATCGACAATCAATTGTGTACATTCAGTGCTAGTTTCTATGTAATCATTTAAAAAAGACCGCTTGATTTGACCAGAAGCTATAGTTTCTGCGAATGCTTGAGTTTCCTGGTTAAGGGTTGATGCTACGGTGATGCTGGTGCCGACTGGAGTATTGATCTCGTGGGCAACTCCCGCTACCAGTCCTCCCAATGATGCCATTTTTTCTGATTCCACCAGTTGTTTTTGAGTATTTTTCAACTTTTCCAGAGCTTGAGATAGTTCGGCGGTGCGCTCTTGTACTTTGATTTCTAAATTGTTGTAGAGTTGTGCATTTTCAAGGGAAATGGCTGCTTGGGAACAGAGCAAATTCAATAACTCTATGCGGTCAATGGTAAATGCTCCGCTCGTTTGATTGTTTTCTAAGTAGAGGATGCCTATAAGTTGGCCTCGGTTAATTAAAGGTATACATAGTACTGACTGTATTTGATGCTTTTGGATGTAATCATCTCGGTCATAGTTACTGTCTTCTTTGGCATTATCTAGGACGAGGTACGCTCCCGTGTTTTTTACTTTATGAACTAGGGTTAAGGGAAGATTATTACTGGTATCAACCGGAATGTTGATTACAGACATTTCTGTTCCTATAGCGTGGGCTGTTAGCATAAGCACATCTGCTTGAAAGAGCATGAGTGAAGCGGTTTCAGCTCCGGCGTTTTGTTGAATGACTTGGATAAAATTGACAATAGTGCGTTCCAGGTCGATTTCTTGGGAAAGACTACGGGAGGCTTTCATCAGACTGGCTAAATCTAATACTTCTCCTGTGGAAGTTCCGGTATGGGAAAGGGTTCCTTTAGTGAGAGTAGATATCGTACTGTTGGCACTTCCACCTAATTTTTGCCGTTGTAGAATGGGATTAAGTAGTTGATGATATTTTTTCTCTAGGTGCTCAATTTTGGCTTTGGCTCCCCACTGAGCGTAACAATAATATGCTTCTTGCATATATAGAGAAGCCTCTTTATCTCGCCCCCAGTCGAGGTAAAATTTGCTAAATAATTCATTAGCGAGGGCTTCTTCTTGAATGTATTTGTTTTCTTTGGCTCCGGCGATCGCTTTTTCATAGAATTCCATCGCCTCTAATTTCTGTCCCATAACCCGGTGTTGTTCCGCCTCGACTAGATTGAATTTATGGGCGTAGTTCATGGGTGCATCATACATCCATTGTTTTAACTTCTCCTGATTTGAGGAAACTTTCTGCAATAAAACCACTTGCTCGTCTTGAGCTACTTCAGAGAAATAAGCTATTCTTACCAGTGAATCGTACCAGTAGAAAACGGGAACCGAATACAGTCCATTAACGCCATGAATATTCTCTTCAGCTAGTTTTGCCGATTCAATTGCTGCTGAATAATCCTCAAAAAGATAGCTGAGAATCATTTTATTCAGGTAAATTTTGTTGAGGGAGGTATAATCAACTTGTTGCTGTAAAATGGGAATTGCTTCATCTTCATTGCAAATCGACCCTAGTAAGCGGGAAGTATTATCCGTTTTTCCTTGCAAATTTAAGACAGATTCATAAAATATTGCTTGCAAGTAAAGTATTCGTGTTTGCTTCAACTTTTCCTTGGTTGTGGTGTAGCAAGACTTCATGGCTGCTTCCACAGTCGAAAGTTCGACTCCAGCAAAGTAAGAGTGATAACAGTAAATTGTTGCACTATACCCTGCGTATTCTAAATCTCCTACTTCTAATGAGCTTTGATACCCTTCTAGTAATGGCTCGATTGTTTCTTTAATATGAGATTGCCATCCTTTAACTTGACCATAGAACACTTGAAAGGTTTTGCCTTTTACTTCTTTGGCATCTAGTTTATTGAGAACGTCAATAGCAAGCTGACCGAACTGAAAGCCCAGTTCGCTATTGTTGAATTTACTGTGAATCATATACGCCAAGGAGACATAAGCAAAGGGAATCAAAGGATCGTTGCCATTGTGCAAGGCTGAGTCAACGGCCTGGAATAATGCCAAAATAAGTAAATTCGGGTTAGTACCAAATAATGCTGGGTATAATCGAGCCATAATTCGAGCGATCGCTAAACTGACCGGATCTTCATTGTTCGGTAACTCTAGTAAGTTTCCCACAGATAAATTTGCTGCTGCTAAATTGGCTTTCATGGTCTCAAAGGCTTGTTGGACATCCTCTGAGGTATTTTCGGGGAATTGAATGCCAAATGCGTCAAGAATCTCTAAACCCGTGCTAACCGCTTCCTTAAGTTTGTGCTGCGACATAAGGGACTGAATAGCGATTTCATAGACCTGAGCTTTATCTAATGTTGTTTTAGCTTGTTCTAAAACCGTTTCTATCAAGGATTGGGCCTCGCTAAAATCACCATTTAGATAATTAGATAATGCAAGTTCTTGGTGTAAGGAAAGCGCGAGTTTATACTCTTGTTTCCAATAATTTTCTGGGAGAAGTTTTTGCCCCACAGACAGGTATTCGAGTGCAGCAGCGTAAGCTGTCGCTTGGATGGCTTTTTTGCCTGCGGTTAAATTGAGTTGAGCCAGTTCTTTTTTCTCGTGGCGATCGCTAAGTAGTTCTAAGCCTCGATTCAAATGAACAACAATTGAGAAAATATCCTCTTCTAGTCGGGCTTTGGGAGTATTTTTGTAAATTAGTTGTCCGATCTGGTAGTGAGTGATCTGTTTCTGATCGTCGGGAATGAGGGAATAAGCTGCTTGTTGAACGCGATCATGTAGGAACCGATAACCGACGGCAATACCCTCGACTTTCTCTTCATCTTTTTCCCATCCTTGGAAAAACTTATATGCTTCACTTTGGGGTAAAATTAGCCCTTCTCGCAGAGCGCTCCATAGAGCGGTAGCTACTTCCTCTGATGAAGTTTGGTAGATAATGGCTAAAGTCTCTAAGTCAAACTGATTCCCAATACAGGCAGCTAATTTCAGGACTTTTTGGGTTTCTTCGGGCAACTTGTGCAACCTTGTGGCCATAAATTCCACCACATCATCTGTAAGGGCTGCATCTCGGACTTTCACTAAATCGCATTCCCAATAACCCATATTGGGATTAAAAGTAATCAACTCATCTTCATGCAATCCTTTTAAGAATTGGGTGGTAAAAAAGGGATTGCCTTTCGTCTTTTGATAGACTAAATCTGTTAAGGGAACAGCTAACTCTACCGAACAACTCAGGGTTTCGGCTATTAATTGATTGATATAACCCAAAGACAAGGGTGCTAAAGTAATTGTCGAAATCGTCACATTTTGTTCTGTTGGTGTGCGTCCCCTCTCTTGTTCAGAATTCGGTTGCGTATTAAGCCACTGCGAGAACTGAGTGTTTGTGTCCTTCGCCAACACAGAGCTGCACCGCTTCTCTAATTCTGCTAAAGTTAACATCAACGGATGAGCGGGGAATACTTCATTATCTCGATAGGCTCCCAACAAAAATAAATACCCTGTTCGAGTATCTCCTATCAGCACTTTCAGCAAGTTTAATGATGCTGAGTCCACCCATTGCAAATCATCTAAAAACAGGGTTAAGGGATGCTCTTTTGTGGTGAAGACGGCGCTAAATTTCTCAAAAAGCAGATTAAAGCGGTTTTGTGCCGCACTGCCTGATAGTTCCGGGACAGGAGGTTGTGCTCCGATAATCCTTTCAAGTTCGGGAATAACTTCAATGAGAACTTGCCCATTTTCTCCCACTGCTTCCAGGATTTTTCCTTTCCACTTTTGCAATTGGGCATTACTTTCTCCCAGTAATTGCCCCATTAAGTCTCGGAAGGCTTGAACAAAGGCAGAGAAAGGAATATTGCGATTGAATTGATCGTATTTCCCTTTGATAAAATATCCTTTTTTTCTGGTGATGGGTTTGTGCACTTCATTCACTACGGCAGTTTTCCCTATTCCAGAAAATCCAGCAACGAGTATCATTTCTGTTTTTCCGCCTGCGACTCTTTCAAAAGCATCAAGAAGAGTTTTCACTTCTTTTTCCCTTCCATATAGTTTTTCGGGGATTAAAAAACGAGCGCTTCTATCTTGCTCTGCCAAGACAAACGATTCAATTTTCCCAGTTTCAATATATTCAACCCTACATTTTTCCAAGTCATATTTTAGCCCTAAAGCACTTTGATACCGCTCTTCCGCATTTTTGGCCATCAATTTCACAACTATATTGGCTAAGGGTGTTGGCACTTTCACATCAGGAATTGTCGGAGGAGTTTTCGCTATGTGTGCGTGGACCAATTCCAGGGGATCTTCACTTTCAAAGGGCAGTTTTCCTGTCAGCAGTTCGTACAATGTCACTCCTAGAGAATAAAAATCGCTGCGATAGTCTATGCCTCTATTCATCCTTCCTGTTTGTTCGGGAGAAATATAAGCTAGAGTTCCTTCTAATACATTGGGGGTTTGTAAACTTGTTCGTTCTTTCGGCAGTAACGATGAGATACTGAAGTCTATTAATTTTACTTGTTTTGTTTCTGGATGTATTAATATATTTGCTGGTTTGATATCTTTATGGATAATTTGATTTTGATGGAGATGATGCAGAATTTCTGTTATAGACAGAGCAATTTCGCAAAATTGTTGGAGTGAGACACAGAATTGGTGCTGATATTCTGCGAGGGAGATTGCTTCTATATCTTCCATGATGAGAGCATAGCCATTTTTGTAACGCAAGAGTGAGTAGTGTTTGAGAATGCCAAGGATGTCTAGATTTTTGGCAATGGCGTATTGATTTCTAAACTGGACTAATTCGTTAAAGGATGGATATTCCTGAGCCATCAATTTGATAATTACGGGTTGCTGTGTCTCAATATTTCTACCACGATAAACTAGGGTACGTTCGCTTTCGTGGATTAGTTCTAGGGTTTGATAATTGGCGATTTTTATGTTTTTTGTCTCTAGCATTGGTTGGGTTTTTCCTTGAGTCTAATTTTGATGATATTTATCCCTAGTTTACTTGATTGGTTGCCGAAACTCCAAACTATTACAAATATTTACGGTTGTTGATTTTGAGCATTAGTGTTGCCGGAATGCTGAGTTAGTCGTTATTACTGAAGTTTCAAGCCAAATTTTATCTAGGAATAATAATTGTAAAAGTTGTACCTTGTCCAACTGTTGAATCACAACTAATCTTACCACCGTGTTTTTCTGTCACTATTTGATGGGCGATCGCCATTCCCAAACCCGTTCCTTTGCCCACTCCTTTGGTAGTAAATCCTTGCTCGAATAGCCTGGCTTTCACTTCTTCTGGCATTCCCATTCCATTGTCAGCAATTTTAACAATGACCTGTTTGTTGTCTTCGCTTAATTCTGTGGCAATGGTAATGCAATTAGGTTGTTTTTCTATTTCTGCAAATGTTTTCCCTTCATTGCTTTCATCTAAAGCATCGATTGCATTTGCTAATAAGTTCATAAACACTTGATTTAGTTGTCCCGGATAGCATTTTACTGTCGGAATTTCCCCATATTTTTTGACAATTTCAATAGCTGGTCTTTGCTCGTTTGCTTTCAGGCGGTATTTTAAGATTAATAAGGTGCTATCTATCCCATCGTGCAGATTAAACTCGGTTTTGCTGACAGTATCTGTACGGGAAAATGTTCGTAGAGATATACTGATATTACCAATGCGCTCCATCCCTTCTTGCATGGATGCAATTATTTTGGGAATATCCTCCAGCACGAAATCAAGATCCAATTCTTCAATCTCTTCGGCTAGTTGGGGGCTGGGTTTGGGGAATTCTTCACGATAGCCTTCAATAATTGCTGACAGATCGGCGAGATTTTCCTTGAGAATCTCAACATTACCCCCGATGAAACCGAGAGGATTATTAATTTCGTGGGCAACCCCGGCCACCAATTGGCCTAATGTTGCCATTTTTTCATGTTGTACGAGTTGCAGTTGTGCTTCTTCAAGTTGCGTGTATTTCTCTTTAAGTTGTTGATTGAGTGTCTTGAGTTGTCGATTTTGTTGGGCTAATTTTTGAGACTGAACAAAGTTAGTTTGTTGGAGAATTTGTTGCAAGCGAAAAAGTTGTAAATGAGTTTCAACGCGAGCCAAAACTTCTTCAGCTTGTACGGGTTTGGTAATATAATCTACTCCCCCCACGCTAAATGCTCTAACTTTATCAAAAATTTCGTTCAATGCACTGATAAAAATCACGGGAATATCTCGCCATTTTAAATCTTCCTTGAGATACTCACACATTTCATAACCATTCATTTGCGGCATCGTAATATCCAGTAATATTAACTCGGGAAGGAAATTTTCCATTGCCTTTAGGGCTAACTTCGCATTGGGGAAAGCTCTAACTTCATAGTCGTGTTCCTCCAAAAGATTGGATAATAAATGCAGATTAGCGGGGGTATCGTCAACAATAATAATTCGACCATTATTTTCAATCATAACTATTTTTTTAAGATAAAATGTTCAAGATTTTTTCATACTCGAAGTTATAAAGGCATTCTTTTAAGGCCCCTGCTAACTCCTCGTTTTCCAGAGAAATTTTCTCTACTATACCATTAATGGTTTTCCGGTCTGAATTCACAATGGCATTCTCTAATTCTCTTTGCCATTCTGCGGGTAATGCTGCTAAATTTTCTCGGGTTAATATCTCTCTCGTTTGCTTTGTTGTTTTTTCTTCCACTTTTTCATAAATAAATTCCACCCCGATATACTTGTGCATCGCGGTAAAAATATCTTCTTCTCGAAAGGGTTTTCTCATAAAGTTATCGCATCCTGCTGAGAGGACTACTGCTTTTTCTTCTTCCAGAACGCTCGCCGTCAAGGCAATGATTGCCGTCGCTTGTCCTTGGGTCGTAGCTTTAATTTTCTGAGTGGCTTCGTAACCATCCATCACAGGCATCCGCATATCCATCCAAATCAAATGGGGTTGCCATACCTCGAAAATTTCGATAGCTTCTTTGCCATTGCTGGCTTCTTTGAGTTCAAATCCTAGGGGATTGAGCAATTTTACTAACAACTGGCGATTTAGGACTTTGTCATCTACGATCAGGATACGATAGCGTGGTTGAGCGGGGGCGAGAGCGATAACTTTCCGTTTTGGTTTTTGAGTTTCTAAGGCTTTGGCTTCTACCTCTTCAGCTTGAATTTCAAAACTGAAGGTTGTGCCTTTTCCCACTTGAGAGGTGACTTGGATATCACCACCCATCAACTGGACGAATTTACGAGATATGGGCAAGCCTAACCCTGTTCCTTCTTGTGATTGTTTGCCGGTTTCAGTTTGGACAAAGGCTTCAAATAGTTTGTCAATCTCTTCTGGGGCAATTCCCGCTCCGGTATCTTCTACGGCAAAGGATATTTTTTTGGACTGGGAATTTTCAGTGGTTTCGACGAGGGTCACTCGTAGAGTAACACCTCCTGATTCGGTGAATTTGATGGCATTGTTGAGCAAATTTATCAGGACTTGGCGTAGTTTCACTTCGTCGGTACACAGGTAACGGGGTATGTTTTCTTCTCTTTCGAGCAACAATTGCAACCCTTTACTATCTGCTTTGAGTTGGAACATATCATGGATGTCGTCAAGGAGTCGGTGCAAGTCAAAGTTGTTTTCATTGAGGGTGGTTTTACCGGCCTCTATTTTGGAGAGATCGAGGACGTTGTTGATGAGAGTGAGGAGGTGTTCTCCACTGCGGTAGATGATACCGATGTTTTCTTGGTGGTCAAGAGGGAGGCTTTGGGAGCGGGTCATAATTTGAGCGAAGCCGAGGATGGCGTTGAGGGGACTCCTCAGTTCGTGGCTCATGTTGGCAATAAATGAACTTTTGGCTTGGTTAGCGACTTCGGCTTTTTCTTTGGCTACTTCTAATTCGGCTGTTCGCTCTTGTACTCGTTGTTCAAGTTGGGTATTAGCTTGTTCTAAAGCAGTAAAGGATGCTTGCAACCGTTCGGACATTCTGTTGAAAGATGTGCCGAGATTCTCTAATTCAGCGATCCCTCGAATGTCAACTTTGTGAATCAGTTGGCCTTCATTAGCTATCGCTCCTGCGGATTCTTGCAAGCGCAAAATCGGCTTGGCTATCCACCAGGATGAGAACAGACCTAGAGTGATTGCTACTCCTAGAGCCAGGAAACAGAGAGCGATAGTTTGCCGACGGTTGGCATCGATCTGTTCCATGAAGTCTTTTTCGGGAATGGCGAGGACAATCAGCCATTCAATACCCCGCTCGTCTTTCAGGGGACTTACTTGCAGAAATTGACGCTCCCCATCCAACTTAAAGTCTAGTTTTTCGGGGCTTTTGATTTGGTCTAAGGCGCCGAATTGCCCTAAAATATAGTCAACACTGGCACGAGTTAACTTGTTCTGGCTTTCTGTTGCTGTGATTCTTTCGGTGACTGATTCTTGATTCTCTTTTTTAATCAGGAGAGGGGATTCACCTGTAGATGTGGCAACTAAAGAACCATCCAATTCAACAATAAAGACTTGCCCTGATTTGCCGATTTTTAGCTCTTCCAAGAAATTGCTAATATGTTCGAGGGTTATATTGACTCCAGTGACACCCGTTACAACTTCAGAGTCTGCTTCAAAAACAGGAGTTGAAGCAGTAATGCCAATTTTTGGCTGGCTCACATACACAAAGATGGGTGACCAAACTGCTTCTCCAGCTTTAACTGCGGATTTATACCAGGGACGCTCCCTTGGATCATAATTAGGGCTTTTGAAAGATACTCGTCCGAGCTCTCCTTGCTCGTTAGTCTCATAAACAACTCGAGCGTAACCTGTCGATTTACCGGCTCGGGTAACGATCAGATTCTCGCCATCCCCAACGATTTCCTTCTGTACATCGAGATATTCTAATTTTTCATTACCATAACCAATGGCACTAACTGTATCGAATTGTTGAATTTGATTGAGGTAGTAACGTCTCAAGGGCAGATTAATATCAAGGGAAGAATCTACATCAAAATAACCTTGACGAATCGCATCTAGATTAATGCGAGTGACTTGGTGAGGAACTTCTAGGAAGAAAAGGACTGTTGCTTCTACCCGGTAAGTCAGTTCTTGTTTTAACTGATCTACAACATTATTCACTGCTTGCCGTCCATTGCGAAAGGAGAACCAACCCACTAATCCCACCGCTGCAAAGATTTGCAAAAGAAAGGGGATAATTAAAACCGAACGGAGGGGGAGTTGGAAACGACGCGGGATAGTTGAAGGGCTAGAGGTGGTTATTGGTTGTAACATTAAGAGGATTGACTTAATCAAATAGTATATAATAACGACATAATATATCATTATTATATACTATTTAGACAGGCTGCCAATACCCATACACCTATGATGAAATCCATCAGAACCAAACTCAAACTTAATAACAAACAGAAAACCATGATAGCTCAACACAAAGGTTATTCAAGATAGGTTTATAACTGGGGGTTAAATTTGTGGATAAGAGCTAATGTTGATGGTTACAAACCTAATGTCCTTCATTAATTGATAATGGATAATTGATAATTACCTCTGGTTAAAACCCTTCGGGAATTGA